>DMNP01000375.1 GCA_003452695.1 Eggerthellaceae bacterium | reverse complement strand
ATCATCATGAAGACCGTCAAGGGCAAGGGCGTTTCGTTCATGGAAAACCAGGCAGGCTGGCACGGCAAGGCGCCGAAGCCCGAAGAGCTGGCCCGGGCCTTGCAGGACCTGGGGGCCTCGGCGGACCGGATTCTCGCGCCGATGAAGCCCGATGCCCCCGCCCCTCTTGCGGTGCAGGCCGAAAGCGCAGCAGCTTCCGCGGCTGCAGCAAAGCTTCCAAAGTTCGCGGATGCCGAGACGGCCGCGCAGAAGAAGGCGACACGTGCCGGCTACGGCGACACGCTGGTCGCGCTTGCCGACGAGGGCGTGCCCATCGTGGCGCTCGATGCCGACCTGTCCGGCTCCACGACTACCGGCAAGTTCGCGGCGGCGAAACCCGAATACGCGCAGCGCTTCTTCAATGCCGGCATTGCAGAGCAGAACATGGTCGGCGTGGCGGCTGGCCTGGCGCTGTCGGGCAAGGTGGCTTTCACGGGCAGCTTTGCCGTGTTCGGCACCGGACGCGCCTACGACCAGATTCGCAATACCGTGTGCTATGCCAACCTGAACGTGAAGATCGCCCCCACGCATGCGGGCATATCGGTTGGCCCCGACGGGGGCAGCCACCAGATGCTCGAGGACATGACGCTCATGCGCGGCCTGCCCAACATGCGGGTGCTCGTGCCCGCCGACTACGAGGCGGCCAAAGCTGCCATCCGCATAGCCGCCGAGACGCCGGGCCCCGTGTACGTGCGCATGGGACGCGAGTCGGTTCCGCAGGTGTACGCATCCGACATGGCCTTCGAGTTGGGCCGGGCCTACGTCCTGCGCGAAGGTTCCGATGCAACCGTCGTGGCATGCGGGCTGGAGGTGAAGGAAGCGCTCGAGGCGGCAGACATCCTCAGCAAGCAGGGGATATCGATTGAAATAATCGACGCATTCTCGGTGAAGCCGCTCGATTCGGCCACCATCTGCGCATCTGCGCGCAAGACCGGGTGCGTGGTAACCGCCGAAGAGCACAGCGTCGTCGGCGGCTTGGGATCGGCCGTGGCCGAGGCCCTTGCAACGACGTGCCCCATGCCGATCGAATTCGTGGGCATGGACGACCGTTTCGGCAAATCGGGCGCCTACAAGGAGCTTGCAGAGTATTTTCATATGGACGCCACGGCGATTGTCGAAGCTGTGAAGAGGGTTATCGCTCGTAAATAGGTCTGCTAAAATCACTCTGTCTCAGTAAACGACTATTCGAACGGAGCATTCTGTGACAGAAGCCACCAATAAGGGGGCGCGGTCCGCACGCGAGCAAGCGGAACCTTCCCAGTCTGCGCGTTCGACTTCCGACCTGTCCGCGGCGTTGCCCGCGTTGGAAGTCGATGACATTCCCGATCAGGGAACCCCCGTCATATCTTTCGACCGCGTGTCGAAGGTGTATCCCTCGCAATCCAACCGGCCTGCACTCGACAACATTTCGCTGCAGATCTATCCGGGCGAATTCGTGTTTTTGGTCGGTCATTCCGGCTCGGGCAAATCGACGCTCGTGCGCCTTATCATCCGCGAGCTGAAACCGTCTTCCGGAAACATCACCATCGCCAACGAGGACCTGGGCACCATGCGCAATTGGCGCGTGCCGTACCTGCGCCGCAACATAGGCTGCGTGTTCCAGGACTTCAAGTTGCTGCCGAACAAGACGGTGTATGAGAACGTGGCGTTCGCGTTGGAGGTAATCGGCAAGAACCGCAGCGTCGTGCGCACGCAGGTTCCCGAGGTCCTGCGCCTCGTAGGCCTGCAGGACAAGCTGGACAAGCTGCCCGACCAACTGTCCGGCGGCGAAGCGCAGCGCGTATCCATTGCGCGCGCCATCGTGAACCGCCCGCCGCTGCTCGTGTGCGACGAGCCCACGGGCAACCTGGACCCGCAGACGTCGCGCGGCATCATGGACCTGCTCGAGCGCATCAACCGCACGGGCACGACGGTCCTCGTCGCCACGCACGACCGCGAGATGGTCGACAACATGCGCAGGCGCGTAATCGCCCTCGACCGCGGCCACCTCACGCGCGACCAGCAGAGGGGGGTGTACGGTTTCGATGTCTAGTCTTGCCTATTTCTTCAAGCAATCCCTGCAGGGTTTTGCGCGCAACCTGTCCACGACGCTCGGCTCCATCATCACGATCTTCCTGTCGCTGTTCATCATCGGCGTGTTCCTGGTGGGCGTCATCGTCGTGGGCAACATCGTGCGGTCGGTGGAAAGCGAAGTGTCCATCACGGCATATGTCAGCGACGAAGCTTCCGATTCGGACGTGAGCGAGATGCAGACCTACATCCGTGGGCTCGACGGCGTGTCCGAGGTAAGCTTCACGACCAAGGACCAAGCGCTCGAGAACTTCCGCGAGATGTCCACGAACGCCGACATCGTCGACGAGCTGGGCGGCAACCCGCTGCCTGCGTCCATCAACGTCGAGCTGTCCGACCCGCAGAAAGTGCAGGATGTGGCCAGCAGCATCGAGACAAGCGAGCTGTTCGCAAAGATTGCCGATGAAGACGATCCGGCCAAGTCGCTGAAGTATGGCCAGCGCACGGTCGAGCGTCTGTTCCAGGTAACCAACTATCTGCGCTACATCGGCATCGCCCTTATCGTCCTGCTCGTCTTCATCGCCCTCGTGTTCATAAACAACACGATTCGCCTGGCCATCATGGCGCGCCGCAAGGAAATCGCCATCATGCGCTTGGTGGGTGCATCGAACGGCTTCATACGAGGGCCATTTCTCATGGAAGGTTCGCTGCATGCGATTATCGGCGCCGCGCTTGCCATCGGCTGCATCGAGCTGCTGCGCAACTTCGCGCTGCCGCGCCTGCAGGAATCGCTGACCTTCTTGCCGATATCGCTCGAGCTGAGCACGTTCCTCTACATCTACCTGATCCTGCTCGTGGCGGGTCTTATCATCGGCCTCATTGGTTCGGCGCTTGCCATGCGCCGCTACCTGAAGGTGTAGACTGGCCGGTAAGGCGGCGGATTCATGGCCGGTAACGGCGGTAAAAATCAACGATCGGCTGCGCGCACGCGGAAAATGCGTGAGCGCAGCTATCGTGTTATACGGACCCTTATCGCGATCATCGTCGTCTTCATAGCCTTCGTGGCAGGGTTCGTGATGCGCGGGCAAGGCGAGTTCCTCTCTACGTTGGGCTTCCCCGAAACGGTGACCGGCGTGGAGAAAAGCGTGGTGGCGGATCCCGCCGTCGTGAAGAAAGACGTGTTCAATTCGGTGTCGATGCGCGTTGCGGAAGTAGAGGATGCGCTGGCTGCCGACAGCTTGGACGAGTACGAGCTGGACGTTGCATCCGAAGGGGCCCTGAACTCGTTTGGCGAGGCTTCCAACGACCCGAATCTGCGCTATTATTCGCCCGAGCGCTATCAATCGCTGCTTGCCAGCCAGGAGCAGAACTATGCCGGCGTGGGCGTGCTGTTTTCGGAATATCGCGGGCAGGCATATGCCGTGGACGTTTTCGAGGGATCGCAAGCCCAGATGGAAGGCGTGCAGGAAGGCGATTTCGTCGTATCCATCAATGGCGACAACTCGCAAACCTGGTCGCGCAACGAAGTTACGGCAGTGCTCAGCCAGGCCAACGGATCGGACGTGGTCATAACCTGGAGGCGTCCCGAAACGCTGGAATCGGATGGCGGGACCGAGATAACGACCACCCTTCCGTCGCGCGAATACGACGAGGTGAACGTGACGTCCGAATACGATGCCGAGCGACGCGTGGGCTACGTGAAGGTACGGCAGTTCACGCAAAACGCCGCGGCGCTTACCCAATCGTCGCTCACATCGCTTGCCGAGCAGGGGGCTGGCGCCTTCGTGTTGGATTTGCGCGACAATCCCGGCGGCTACCTTACCCAAGCCGTTGAGCTGGCCAGCTTGTTCATGAACAGCGGTGCGGTGGTCGAGGTGCGCACGCGCGATGGCATTTCCGCCAAGAACGCCACGGGGCGTTCGGCAACGAATGCGCCGCTCGTGGTCATCACCAACAAGAACACGGCTGCTGCAGCCGAAGTGGTTGCCGCGGCGCTGAAAGAGAGCCAGCGCGCTTCGGTGGTGGGCACGAAGACCATGGGCAAAGGTTCGGTGCAGGTTATGCGCGAGCTTTCCTTCGGGGGAGCCATGCGCTATACGGCCGCCTATTACCTATCGCCGGAAGGCCACGATATCGACGGCGTGGGCGTTACGCCGACCGTAACGCTCGAAGCATCCGCCGAGGGCGATTCCCAGAGGGATTACGCGAACGAGGTTGCCGCTTCGATGGTTCCCGCAGCCGTCGAAGGCGAAGCCGAGCGGGCCGGAGCCGAGGCATAGCATTCCATGGGACGTTCGCGGTCGAATACGCGCGGAACCGCGCATAGCTATCCACGTGGAATAATCGAGGTTACCCGGGCCGGGTACGGCTTCGTGAAAACCGCCGAAGGCGAGTTCTTCGTGCCGGCGGGAAAAATGAACGGGGCCTTCGATGGAGACCTCGTGGAAGTATCGCCTGCGCGTCAGGAGCGCTCGCGAAAGGCCCTGGCGCGTGCCGCCCGTTCAACGAAAAAACGCGAGGCGCGCGTGAAGCGCGTAATCGAGCGGGCGCACGCCGACATCATCGGCCGTTTTGAACGCGCCGAGCCATTCGGGGTGGTCGTCCCCGAAGACCCGCGCATTGCCTACGACATCTTCACCATGCTTGCAGACAACCCCGACATTCCGGATGGCGCCATCGTGCGCGTTGCCCTGCACACCTATCCAAGCAACAAGGAAGCTGCAACCGGCAGCGTCGTGGAAGTGCTCGGAGACGACGATGACGAACGCTTGCCAATCGATCTGGTCATCGCCCGCCACAAGCTGGAAACCGCCTTTTCGCCCGCCTCTATCGAGCAAGCCGATGCCGCGCTCGTCGATGCGCAGGCAGCGCTCGATGCGGGCTATCGCGATTTGCGCGAGCGTTTCGTCTTCACCATCGATCCCGACGATGCGCGCGATTTCGACGATGCGGTGTCCATCGAGCCGCTGGATGGGCATGGGGCGCAACGCGTGCTCTGGCGCGTGGGCGTGCATATCGCCGATGTTGCGCACTATGTGCCCTGGGGTTCTTCGGTCGACTTGGATGCGCGCCGCCGTGCGACGAGCGTCTATCTTGCAGACCGTGTTATCCCCATGCTTCCCGAGGCGCTTTCGAACGACGTGTGCTCGCTGAAGCCGAACGAGGACCGGCGCTCGATGACGGTGGACATGGTTTTCGACGAAACGGGTCGCGTGCGCGACGTGGACATCTATCCAGCCCTCATCCGCTCGAATGCGCGCCTAACCTACGAACAGGCACAAGAGCTGATCGAATTGCACGATGAATCGGGCGAGCTTGCCCGCCGCGTGAAACGGCTGTCCGCCCTGGCGCAGAAGCGCATGGTCTTGCGCGCAGCTTCCGGCGGCTTGGATTTCGATACGGTCGAGGCCAAGGTGAAACTGGATGACGCTGGCGTGCCCCTTGGCATCGCGCTGCGCAAGCGCACCGATGCCACCCAGCTTATCGAAGAAGCCATGATCGCCGCGAACGAGGCGGTGGCGCGCTACCTGCGCGACAAGGGCCTTCCAGGCGTGTTCCGCATTCACGAGAAGCCTTCGCGCGACAGTTTGAAGGCGTTGCTTCCCGTGTTGCAGGAATTCCCCTGGTTCAGCCGCGTGAGCGAACCGCTTTTCATTGCCGGCAACCCGCATGAAGTGCAGAAAGTTCTGGCTGCAGCAGCTGGCCGACCCGAGGGCACGCTCGTTTCCACGCTCGTCTTGCGCTCGATGAAGCGCGCCGTGTACAGCCCGCAGCTCGCCATGCATTACGGGCTCGCAAGCGAGGCTTACGCGCATTTCACATCGCCCATCAGGCGTTATCCGGACCTTCAGATCCACAGGATCATCAAGGATCATCTAAGGGGCAGGATGAATGAAGCCAAGGCCCGTCACTACAGCGAGATCCTGGATGAGGTGGCAAAGCATTCCTCCGAAACAGAAAGGCGTGCTGAAGAGGCTGAGAGAGAAACTGACAAGCTCAAGAAGGCTCAGTATATGGAGAATCACCTCGGAGAGCGCTTCGAGGGAGTTATTTCAGGTGTTACAGCCTGGGGACTTTTTGTGGAGCTTGAGAATTCCTGCGAGGGAATGATCAGAGCAGCATCCATGGAAGATGACTTCTATGTATATGATGAGAACAACATGAAGCTTGTTGGTGAGCGCTATCACAAGGAGTATAATCTTGGACAGAAGGTCTGGATCAAGGTTGTTGGCGCTGACAGACTCACTAAAGCTATAGATTTTAAGATAATTGGCCCTGATGCTGAGGATGACGGAGACGATTTTGTCGAGTATTCCGAAGCAAGAAAGGCTGCGGAGTTTAGGGCTAGCAAGGTCAGAAAGCTTATGGATGTGGAACCTGATCCAAGAACAGGTAAACCTAAACTCAAGAAGCCTGCAGGAAGGAAAGTGTACAAGGTACATAAGTACAAGAAGTCTGCTACCAGTAAGGCAGCCAGAAGCTCCCAGGGCAAGGGCAGAAAAAAGAAGAGATAACA
>DMNP01000185.1 GCA_003452695.1 Eggerthellaceae bacterium | reverse complement strand
CTGCACCACCAACTGCCTGGCTCCGCTCGCCAAGGTTATCAACGATGCGTTTGGTATCGAGAAGGGCCTGATGTCCACCATCCACGCGTCCACGTCCAAGCAGAAGCCGGTCGACTCCAACGGCGGCAGGGACTGGCGCACGGGACGCTCCGTGTTCAACAACATCATTCCCTCCACCACCGGCGCGGCCAAGGCCGTGGGCAAGGTCATTCCTGAGCTGAACGGCAAGATGACCGGCATGAGCTTCCGCGTGCCCTGCAACGACGTGTCGGTCGTCGACCTTACCGCGCAGCTGAGCACCCAGACCTCCTACAAGGAGATCTGCGACACCATCCGCGCTGCCGCAGAAGGCCCCATGAAGGGAATCATCGAATACAACGAAGACGAGCTGGTTTCCGGCGACCTGCGCGGCAACTACAACGCCTGCATCTTCGACGCAAAAGCCGGCATCATGCTGGACGATTCCTTCGTGAAGCTGCTGGCCTGGTACGACAACGAGTGGGGCTATTCCAGCAAGGTAATCGACCTGCTCATCCACATGGCCGAAAAGGATGCCGAGGCAGCAATGGAGTAAGGACCGCCCGCACGCACGATTCGGAACCGCCGAAAACGAGGGGCCGCAACGGAACAACGTTGCGGCCCCTCGTCTTTCAGCTGCGCGAACACGCCCCCTGTTCACGCATGGCGGCAGCGCCTAGCCGCGCTTGGTTTTGGCAGAGACGACCGCGGACGAGCAAAGCGTTTTGCCCTTGGCGTCGAGCGCCTTCACGTAGAACTTATAGCGGGTGCCGGGCTTCAGTTTCGCGCCCGCCACCTTGGCCGCCTTCTTGGACGCGCCCTTCACGGTGGCGAGCTTCTTCATCTTGGCGCCCTTGGTGCCCTTGGCGCCGTAGACTACGTACTTCGCGGCGCCCGCCGGCTTCTTCCAGGTCAGCTTCACGGGCACCAACTTTGGGATGGCCTCGGTCTTGGTGGCACCGCAGACCGTGCAGATGAAGGTCTTCGAGCCCGCGGCCGTGTAGGTGGTCGCCTTCGCCACCTTGCCGGAATCCCAGGCGCGTGCGGTCGGGTTCCACTTGGCATAGAGCGCGATGTCCCCGTAGCTGCCCTTCTCTAGCATGGCAATCGGCTCGCCCTTCAGGCTTGCGTTGTCGTACCAGCCGTCGAAGCACGTGTCGCCCGTCGCGGCGACAAGCTTGATATCCCCGCTGGCCACCGTGTACGTTGCGGGATTGCCGCCGTTGCCGGCCCCGCCATTCAGTTCGTAGGCAATCGAATAGGCGATGGGCTTGAACTCGGCGCTCAGGACCACGTCGTGCGTCGGCATCGTGAACTCGTAGGAGCCGTCCTCCTGCGTGCTGCCCTGGCGCGGTTCGAGCTCGGCGCCGTTCATCATCACCCTGGCGATGGCGTATCCGCGGTTCGCGCGCGCGTCGAAGTCGACCGTCGCGCCCTCGAACACGGGCTCGTCGAATGCCCCTATGGCGCCTCCCGCATAATCGGCGCTGGTTATCGAATGGGCTTTTCCGGACACATCCGCGTACACCGCCTTCGCGGTGGTGTTTGCCGTGATTTCCACCTCGTCGCCTTCGATGTATTTCTTGCCGTCTATCTCCCAGGCCTCGAACACCATGCCGTCGGGCGCCGTGAAAGCGCAGACGGGAAGCGTCCAGGTTTCGCCCTTCACCGCAGCGCCCGGATTCATCGTGCCGGTTCCGCCGTTGGCGTCGAACGACACGGCCGAACCCTCCTTGTAGACCGGCCGGAAGGTCAGGATATATTTTTCGATGACGCCTTCCTTCACCGTTTCAGGGGAAAAGCGATACACATACCCTGCGGGATAGAGCGTGTCCGACACCCGGTCGAAACCCCTCTCTCCCGTTACGGCATCCTTCGTCACTTCTCCCGCCTCATAGCCCAAAAACACATAGCCATCGAACTAATTGGCCTCTGGAAGAGCGTAATCGCTGTTCATCAACACCCGATGCTCCGTAGACTCAGCCGCATAAGGATCTAGCGAGTTCACTTTATACACATCGGTCAAACAGGTCTCGAACGTCTCGTTGTACCCGCAAACGGTGCAGGTGCGTTCGCCTCCTTCGTAAGAGTCGGCCTGCCAATCGTGCTGGCCCTCTACGCTTAGAGCCTTGCAGTATGGACAGCCGACCATATGGGAGCTTTCGGTTATCGCTACGGTTTTATGCTCGTGCTGGCACGGCGATATCTGAATGTAGCACTCGTCGATCGCATCGGTGCGGGTGTTAGCTCCATAGGGCGAAAGGCTGTCCACATCCGCTCCCGCCTGCACCATAAGCGCATCTCCGAACACGACGCCGTCGTTGCGCTTGCCGCCCGAGCCGTGGCCGATGACCTGCGCGGGAATTCTGTTTTCGATGGATACGGTTTTGGCGGTTACGGTACCGCCGAGAATCTCGATCGTCGTATCGACGACGCCGCCGCCCAGGTCCGCCATGCCGGATTCGGCACCCGCGCCGATGGCTGCGGCAACCGTCTGGCCTTGGTTTTTGGCTTCCGCATACACGGTACCGCCGGTAATCTTAACCTTTCCCTTCAGGTTTCCGCCGCCTGCCGACTTCGCCCCTCTCGAGCCCCCTCTGATAGCGCATGCATGCCATGCGGCGTCCGCGGACCGCGCAAAGCGGCCGCCCAGGCATTCGCTTTGATATCTTACCTACAAACGTTGGTGTGTTTACCCCACAATACGAAAACGTTTTGCACGATTTTCAAAACAGTGGCACGGGCTGCAGAGGCAGTACAGGGTCCGCCCGCGTGCGCCGCCGTGAAGAGAATAGCATTGACGCGCTGGCGTGTGCGTCGAGAGAAACGTCCCCCTGGCACACACGGGAACAGGCGGCCTAACAAGCCCCTATTATGCC
>DMNP01000372.1 GCA_003452695.1 Eggerthellaceae bacterium | reverse complement strand
CGTCGGGCGCGTTTGACGTAATTACGAATGGATGTTCGCTCTTGTTCCAACCCGCAGGCGGTTCGGGCGCCGATCCGTTCGTTTCCTGCGAATCGTCATTATCGAACATCTGATTGTCTTCGGGCATGCGCGGCTCTTCGGAGCCGTCTCGTCGGTCCGTCACGACGCCACCCCGCTGCTTCCGAAGCCGCCGCTTCCCCGTTGGGTTTCGTCGAGCTCGTCCGCTTCGGCGAGGCCGACCGTGGGGGTTTCGAGAATGACGAGCTGCGCGATGCGGTCGCNNTGATGCGGTCGCGGTCGCGCTGAAACGCCGTCCTGAGCTCGCAGGGTTCCTCTTCACGGGCGCGCCCCCTGCTCTCCGCAGCCTTGCAGGCGTAGGGAGAGAGGATCTCGTATTCCTGTTGTTCACGTAGTTCTCTGATGATCATTTCTATTCTTTGCTTTCTTTCCTATTCGCCGCATGCAATGCCGGCAGGACGCCGGGATCAGACGCCGGTGTGGCCAAAACCGCCTGCACCGCGTTCCGTCTCGTCGAGCGTGTCCGTCTCTTCCCAGTCGACGCGTTCGTACGCCGCGATGACGAGCTGCGCGATGCGGTCGCCGTGCGCTATCTCGAAGGGCTCGTGCGCGTCCAAGTTGACCAAGATGGCCTTCAGCTCTCCGCGGTAATCGCTGTCGATGAGCCCCGGCGCGTTCACGATGGAAATGCCATGCTTGGCGGCAAGCCCGCTTCGCGGCAACACGAACCCGGCATAGCCGCGCGGAATGGCAAGGGCGATGCCGCACGATATTGCGCGGCGCTCGAACGGGGCGAGCACCGCGCTTTCCGCAGCGCGCAAATCCAGGCCTGCATCGCCCGGGTAGGCATAGCCGGGCATGTCGAGGGTCTTGTCCAGGCGTTTGACGGGAACGGATATCTCGTTCATGCTATCTAAGCTCCTCTAGGGCCGCTGCGAATTCCTCGATGTTCTGGAAATCCTTATAGACGCTCGCGAAGCGCACGTATGCCACGTCGTCGAGCTTTTCCAGGCGCTCGAGCACCTTGTTCCCCAGGTCCTTCGAGGTTATCTCGTTTCGCGGCGCCGATCGAAGTTCCTGTTCTATGCTATCGATGAGCCCCGTTATCTGGTCGGGCGTAATCGGGCGCTTCGCGCAGGCAACCGTAACGCCCCGCAGCAGCTTGTTCCGATCGTACGTTTCGGACGACCCGTCCGATTTCGTGACGAGCAGCGGACTGTCTCCCAGGCGTTCGTAGGTGGTGAAGCGGTGCTTGCAGTTCAAGCATTCCCGACGGCGGCGTATCGTGGCTCCGTCGTCGGAGGGCCGAGAATCGACCACTTTGGACTCTTGGTAATCGCAAGATGGGCAACGCATGATGTTTCTCCTTCGTTTAAATTGCGTTGCGCTTAGAATACCACTATACCTGTGCCTTTCGGCTAACGGAACGCACGATATTGGCGAAGGAATTGCCCGTTTGCCACCGCCCATGGCCCGGCCGGCGGCGGAGACGTTCACATCCCCGAACGCCCCCGCCTGCGATGGGCGCGCCTACTGCAACGCTATGGACAGGGCGGCCACGACCGATATGGCGCTCGCCAATGCCGCGATGCCGCGCGACGTGAAGGCCTGATAGGCGCATCCGCGAAAATCCTCCGTCTTCAAGCTGCAGTACATCTCGCTGGAGTCGAGCACGTCCCTGAATCGCGCCGCAAGGCCCCTGCGGGCGCCCGCCTCGCAATCGTGCAACGATTTGCCCTGGTTCTCGGAGAGGCAGGAATCGGGAAACGCGATGATGTGCGGCCTCTGGTCCCGCATCGCGAGATACGAGAGGTCGAGCGCTGCCGTGCCGGCGATATACCCGAAATTCTTCTTCATAGTCGTTCTCCTGCTCTTGCATAGAACCTTTGTTCGAGTGTATAATAATCCGTACAAAGGTTCTTGTCAATGAAAATACCGACAATTGTTCGAGAAAGGAAGAAGCTATGGCCGACAAGACGAAGCTTACGAGAAAGCAGCAGGCGGTCATGGACAGCATCGAGCGTTGCATCCGCCAGAAGGGCTATGGCCCCACGGTGCGCGAGATATGCTCCGATTTGGGCCTGTCCTCCCCTTCCACCGTGCATGTGCACCTGAAAACCCTGGAAAAGAAGGGCTATATCGTGCGCGATCCCCTGAAGTCGCGTTCGATATCGCTGCCGCCGTCGCGCAAGCTCGAGCTTGAAACGGAAGAGCCTGCAAACGTGGTGCGGCCGAGCTTCAGCAAGGTGGTCGACGTGCCGCTGGTCGGCAACGTGGCCGCCGGCGAGCCCATTCTCGCCGAAGAGAACATAACCGACACCCTCAGCTTGCCGACCGACATCGTGGGAGACGCACCGTCGTTCCTGCTTTCCGTGCGCGGCGAATCGATGATAGAGGCGGGCATCAACGACGGCGACTACGTCGTCGTGAAGGAGCAGCCGGTGGCCAACAACGGGGACATCGTGGTGGCCATCCTCGACGACGGGGCCACCGTGAAGCGCTTCTACAAGGAACGGGACCACATCCGCCTACAACCCGAGAACTCGTCGATGGAGCCCATCATCACCGACAATTGCAGCATTGCCGGCAAGGTCGTGGCGGTGTTCAGGCGCCTGTAAGCTCTGCAAACAAATGCGCGCAATCGGGGGGAGCATACAGCGAGAGCCTCGTGCCCTCGGCCATATGCTCCTCCGCCACGATATGGCAGCGCTTGTGGGCGATGGACACGAGGTTTCCCCGGCTGTACGGCACCAGCACCTCGAAGTAGTCGTCGCTTGCCGCGGCGATGCTGGCAATGCGGGCGACGAGCTCGTCGATGCCGTCTCCCGTATGAGCCGAGACGACGATTGCATCGGGATACACGGCCTCGAGCCGCTTCAGGGCCACCGAGGATTCTATCAGGTCGCGCTTGTTGAAAACCGTCAGGCGCTGGATGCGCTCGGCCCCGATTTGACCGAGCACTTCTTCGACGGTATCCATCTGGTACGACAGCTCATCGGACGAGCCGTCTATCACGTGCAGGATAAGGTCGGCGCCGTTTATCTCGTCCAACGTCGACTTGAACGATTCCACGAGCGTCGTCGGCAGCTTGCGGATGAAGCCGATGGTGTCGGTGATCGTGACCTCGCGCCCTTCGGGCAGCTTCAGCTTGCGCGTGGTGGCGTCCAGCGTTGCAAAGAGCTTGTCGTAGCTGAGCACATCCGATCCCGTTAAACGGTTGATCAGGCTCGACTTCCCCGCATTCGTGTATCCGGCAAGCGCTATCTTGAACGTGCCGCTGCGATAGCGGCTCTCGCGCTGCACGCTTCGCACTTCCTCGATATGCGCGAGCTCGCGCTTGATGGACGATATGCGCTTGCGGACCATGCGGCGGTCCACCTCCAGCTGGCTCTCGCCTTCGCCGAAGCGCGACCCCACGCCGCCGCCCATGCGGTTGGATGCGAGATGCGCCCACATGCCGCGCAGGCGGGGATACAGGTACTGGTTCTGCGCCAAGCGCACCTGCAGCCGACCCTCTCGCGTGGTGGCATGCAGTGCGAAGATGTCGAGGATAAGCGCCGTGCGGTCGATCACCTTCACCGACTTGTCCACCGCACGCTCCAGATTCGCCTGCTGCGATGGGCTGAGCTCGTCGTCGAACACGACCACGTCGGCCGCATAGGCGCGGCACATCTCGGCCACCTCTTCGGCCTTGCCGCTGCCGATGAACGTCTTGGGATTGGGTTTCGCGAGTTTCTGGACGGTACGCGCAACCGTTTCGGCGCCGACGGTGTCGACCAGCCGCTCCAGTTCATCAAGAGACGATTGCACGGGCCATTCGTCGCCCGGCCGCTCCACCCCCACAAGGATGGCGCGCTCGCGTATGTCCTCCGTTTCGTGCATGCGTCCATCATACCCGAAACGGTCGCGGCTGTGTCAGGGGGACGTTTCTCTTGACACACGTGCGTGTCATGTGTCTGGGGGGCGTTTCTCATGACGCACATGTGTTAAAGAGAAACGTCCCCCTGACACACGGCCTGCACGTGGTTCAGGGCTTCTTCTGCCATGCGGTTCAAATCCAGAGCGTTGGCATCTATCCAGTGGATTCGGCGCTCTTTCCTGAACCAGGTTCGCTGGCGTTTCGCGTAGCGACGCGTCGCAAGCTTTATGGCCCCGACTGCATCGTCCATCGTGCAGCTTCCGTCCAGCGCCGCCACGATCTCCTTGTATCCTATGGCCTGGGGCGCCGTTATGCCCTCGCGAAACCCCGCATCCAGCAGGCCCTGCACCTCGCGCACGAGCCCCGCCGACATCATCTGGTCCACGCGTTCGTCTATGCGGGCGCGCAAACGGGCGGGATCGATTGCAAGGCCGAACCAGATGGATGGAACCTTCTCGGGAATGCGGCCAAGCTTGGCCCGTTGCGCGGCATAGCTGTTCCCCTCTTCGAGCAGCTCGAATGCCCGCACCACGCGCTTCACGTCGTTCTCGGGGATGATGTGCGCGCTTTCGGGATCACGCTCGGCAAGCTGCAGCCAGAGCTCGTGGGCGCCTTTGGACTCGGCCAGCAGATTGTAGCGGTCGCGCACCTCGTTTCCCACCTGCTCGCCCTTCGGGAAGTCGTAGTCGTCGATAGCCGCGCGCACGTAGAAGCCCGTTCCCCCGCAGAGGATGGGCGTGGCGCCTCGTTGCCAAATGTCGTGGAAGCAGGCGCGGGCATCTTGCTGGAACAGCGCTGCCGAATACGGGTCTCCCGGATCCACGAGGTCGATGCAATGGTGCGCCACGATGCGCTCGTCCGGCGCAACCTTGCCCGTGCCGATATCCATGCCGCGGTATACCTGCATGGAATCCGCGCTGACCACTTCCCCGCCGATCTTGCTTGCCACCTGTTGCGCGAGCGCCGACTTGCCCGACGCCGTCGGGCCGACGATGCAAATCACCCTGTTCCGGGCGCTGGCGTACAGCGCATCCCGCCCGGCTTTGTGGGAATCGAGGGAAGGCATGTTCGCGCTAGGCGCCGATCGTGCCGCGGAGGTACCAGGTGCGGGCCTCGTCCACGCGCACGGGCAAGATGTTGCCGACGACGTCGTTCAGGCTCATGCCTTCGGCAAGGGGCGCATGCACCGTTATGTTTTCGGGACTGCGGCCGGTCACGATGTTCGGCTCCTTCTTCGAAGGGCCTTCGAACAGCACGTCTATCGTCTTTCCCTGTTGCGATTGGTTGTATTCGAAGGCGCCCCGTTCCACGCTCGAACGCAAGCGCTCGAAGCGATCCAGGATAACCTGGCGCGGCGTTTCGTCGGTCATGTCCGCTGCGGGCGTTCCCGCGCGCTTGGAGTAGATGAACGTGAAGACCTGGGAATAGCCCACCTCGTCCACGAGCGTGCGCGTGTCCAGAAAGTCTTGTTCGGTTTCGCCGGGGAATCCGACGATGATGTCGGTGGAAAGCGAGATGCCCGGGCAGGCATCGCGCAGCTTGTCTATGAGCGCGCGGTAGTGCTCTACGGTGTATCGGCGGTTCATGGCCTTCAGCACGGCGTTCGACCCCGATTGCGCGGGCAGGTGGAGTGCCGGCATCAGGTTGGGCAGGCTTGCGAACTTGGCTATCACCTCGTCGGTGAGGTCCTTTGGATGGCTCGTGGCGAATCGCAGTCGCTCTACGCCCGTGTCGGCCACCGCTTCGAGCACGTCGGCGAACCGCGGAGACCCGTACAGGTCGCGCCCGTACGAGTTCACGTTCTGCCCCAGCAGCATGATCTCTTTTACGCCCTCCCGGCGCAGCTGCTCTGCCTCCTCGAGAATCCGGCCCGGCTCCCTTGAGCGTTCCCGTCCGCGGACGGAGGGCACGATGCAGTACGAACAGAAATTGTTGCACCCGTACATGATGGTGATATAGGCCTGATACGGATTCGCCCGGACAATGGGCAGTTCCTCCGGAACGGAACCCAAGTCATCGTTGACCACCTCAATCACCCGCCGCTGCCTGATGACCATCTGTTCAAAAAGCGTCGGGAAATGATACAGATTGTGCGTGCCAAACGCCAGGTCGATAAACGGATAGGTTCTGAGAATCTGGTCGGCCATTCCCGGTTCCTGAATCATGCAGCCGCAGACAGCCACACGCAGATCGGGATTGGTCTTCTTGAGTTCCTTGAGCCAGGTCACGTTCCCCAGGGCCCGCCGCTCTGCATTATCGCGGACACAGCAGGTATTGAAAATGACAAAGTCCGCACAGGTCCGGTCCGGTGCACCCCTCAGCCCCATCTCCTGCAGCATGCCCTCAAGGCTTTCGCTGTCGTGGGCGTTCATCTGGCAGCCATACGTGACAATATAATAGCTGGCAGGCCGTCCCTGCATGGACCGAACCCTTGCCATGGTCTCTTTTTCCTCAAGAATCACTTCCTGAGGGATTTCCTGTGTTATGCGTCTCATCCGGAGAAATGTCTCCTTTCTGGGTTTCCACGTTGGTAATTGCCGGATCGGCTTTGCTTTGGTCAAACAATGCCAAACTGTCGCTGTGCGACAGGGCCAATCCTTTCAGGTATTAATGTTTCAGTTCATCATCTTTCCATGGCGGTTTCATGGAGGGACTCAATGGCAAAGTCTCCGCCGGTTTCAAGAATCATCCGGCAGCTGTCAAAAAAAGGATCCTGATGAATCAGGGCCTGCACCTCTTTGCTGCAGGTGATCCGGTATCCGCCGGACTGACCGGATGTTTGCCGTCTGGCAATGTTCCGGCGTATTTCGCCCTCCGTGACCCGCGGGACGCGGTGGTGACCACAGCCCTGGCAGGACCGGCACAGCTCCTGCATGAGGGAGGCGACCGGAAGTCCGGTGCGCTTTCTGGTGAGCTGCAGGATGCCAAGAGAGGTAATCCCCTCGGCATGCACCTGCCCCGGATCGTGCTTTCCGAATTCGCGGACCATTTCAAGGATCTCGGCCTGATGGGCCGCGTCTTTCATGTCAATCAGATCAACCAGGATAATCCCGCCGATCCGGCAAAGACGCAGATGTGAAAGCACCGCCTGCACGGCTTCCCGGTTGACCGCAAACGCTTTTTCCTCCGGGGGCAGCTTCCTTGTATCTTTCCCGGAATTGACATCGTATACGGTAAAGGCTTCCGTCACATCGACGACCAGAAAGCCGCCGGAACGCAGCCAGATTTTTCGTTTCAGGGCCCGCTCGATGACCGGATCAATCGGATAACGGTCAAAAATCAGTGTTCCGTCCTTTTCCGCGTCCCGGATGCAGGCGCCCTGTTTCAGTGCTGCCCGCTCGGCCCTGAGTCCTGCGAGCAGTGCGGGACTATTGAGGATGATTTCCGCCTCCGGGTCACCCAGAACGGCCCGGCACATGCTTCGGATTTCCGGCGATTCCGTCAGCGGGCCTGGCCGGAGGGAGGACAGATAGCGCTCATGGATGGCCGCCCACTCCTCTCTCAGCCGGTTCAGTTCCGCGTCAAAAGGCGTCCGGTCATCCCCCAGGGTACTCCACTCGGTGCGGATGATCAGTCCCTCATCTCCGGTACATCGCTGTCTGGCATAGACAGCCGCCTCCGCCTGACATGCGGCACTCAGTTTCCGGGACACATGGATGCCCGGTGTGACCGGACAATAGACCATATACCGCCCGGGCAGACGGATCTCATCCGTCAGCTGAATTCCTTTGGTCGGTGTGGTCGGAATGGCTT
>DMNP01000236.1:271-3801 GCA_003452695.1 Eggerthellaceae bacterium | reverse complement strand
GCCCAGCTCTTCGGCGTCGGGATGCGCGGGAGCGCATTCCTGAATGGTGTTCACCGCAATCTCGGAGGCCACTTCGCCCGCCGCATGCCCGCCCATGCCGTCTGCAACGACGTACAGCGGCGGTTGCACGATAAGCGAATCCTCGTTCTGCTCGCGCACGCACCCGATGTCGGTGCGGCTGCCGAACGATGTGATAGCCCCCTTGCGCGTGCGCTCGGTGGAACGGTATGAAGTATGCTTTGCCATTTAGCTGCGCCTCACGCGAATAGAAACATCGCCCACGTTAACAACGTCGTTGCTGTTCAACGCCACGGGATCGGATATCGGCTGCCCGTTCACCGTGGTCCCGTTCGTCGATCCCAGGTCCTCTACGAACAGGTTCTGGCCCATCAGCGAAAACCGCGCATGGCGCGCCGACACGTAGCCGGCGGCTATTACGATATCGGCATTGGGGGAACGTCCCACGATAACGGGGCCGCGCACTACGATGGACACGCCTCGCAGCTCTTTGGGGCCTTTCTCCACCGAAAGGTTCCACGTGCGCTCTTTCTTGCGCTGACCGCGCACGAGGCCAATTCCCGTGCGCATGATAGCGAAGAGGAACAGATACAAGAGCGCAACGAACAGCAAGCGCCCTATGAGCAAGACGACATCGATCACGCAAGCCTCCGAAACCACAGGTGGCCCGCCACGCGGCAGGCCACGGCGCATATCCTAGACAAGGAACTCGAATTCGGTCTTGCCGATGGTAACGATATCGCCAGGGTACAACGGCTGCGAAGCGACCGATATTCCGTTCACCAGCGTTCCGTTGGTCGAGCTTAAATCCGTGATCACCCAGATGCCCTGCGGATTCATGCGCAGGTCCGCATGTTTGCGGCTGGCGTTTATGTCTTGCACGACGATGTCGTTGGACGTGTCGCGCCCCAGCGTGATAAGCGATCCCGCCAGATCGTAGGGACGCTGGTACGACCGGTCCACCAGCCGCGCGCGCACTGCACGGTGGTCGGGAACGGCACCCGCCGCGCCCGCGCCGCCCGCGAAGGTCACGGTATTGGGCACCTGGATTTGCGGAGTTTCATCGTGGAACGCAACGGGCGCCGCAGCATCTGCCTCGGCCTTGTCCCGATAGTCCTCGAAGTCTTCGCTGTTGAAGGTGTACTCGCCGTAATCGATGGAGCGGTCGATTTCGTCTTCCGGAACATAGGGAAGCGGCGGCTTGCGCTTCGGTTGCTCGGGTGCGGGCGCGGGTGCATCCCGGAAATCGGGCGAAGGCGCCTGCGCATAGGCCTCGTAGCCATAGCCCGCGTCCCAGTTGGAATCGCCGTATCCGTCTTGGAAGGCGTCCATTGGCCGCGCATCGCCGCCATCGTTCCAAGCGGGCCGGTCGAAATCGGACATCGAGTCGTCGTAAGCCGGGGGCCGGCCGTAGTCGGACCCGCGGTCGTAGTCTGCCGGCTGATCGTAGCCACGCCGTTCCGCGTATTCCACGGGCTGGTAGCCCATCGGAGCCTGCCCGCCCTGCGGGTGCGCAGGCTGCGGTTGCGCATATCCCTGGCCGTACTGCGGATATGAATTATCGGCGGGATGCGCTTGCTGCGGACGTTCGCGGTAGCCCCGCGGTTGAATGCCGTAGCGTTCCATTTCCTCATCGCGCAGTTGGGCCACGATGGGCGCGGCCACGGCTTCTGCGATAACGTCGAATTTCCCATGGCGCAGCGAGTCGTCCACGATGAAGCGAACCAGCGGGTGGCCGTCCATCACGAAGCCCTCCTGAGCCGCCTTGGCTTCAAGATAGGTTTCCGTTTCGCCCGCCAGCGTGGGATAATAGCCGAACATCCGCGCATCGTCGTCCGGATTCACCAGAATGGTGTACAACGTGGGCGCATATTCCTTTCCAGCGCCGACCATCGTTCCACGCTTCATCTGCTTTTCGGCCTTCTTGGCAATCTGAACAGGAGAGATGGGCGCTCGGGACATCTTGGACGCCGCACCTTCGACCGTATCTTCCATACGGTTCTCGAACTTCGAGAAAATGCTCATCGCTACTCCTTTTGCACTGCGTTTGAACGTTCGCGTTTCTCGTGTAGTTACAATCTCTGATATTGTACATCAAAAGATGGATGTTCAAATAATCGTCGGTTTGTTATGGAGGACCTTGTGAAGGACCTTGTCGTTTGCGGGTTGCCCTGCGCTGCCGGGCCGCCGGCGGGCGCGGGGGGAAGAGGATTCAGGCTTGGCTTCGGCTCTGCATTAGTATTCAACGGGAAATGTGCCTGCAGAATCGCCCTCGCCCCTTCCCCCGCGCCCGCCGGCGGCCCGGCAGCGCAGGGCGGGCAACCCGCAAGCTGCGATATCCGCATGTTGTAGCTTTGGAGGAGCCTTGGAAACGATTGACCGGTCGCGCGATATCGAATGCACGGTGAACTATCCCGCGCGAGTTTGCAGCGCGTCGGGCGATACTGCCGTGGTTTCGGGCGATGTGCAAGTGGAACACGTTCTGGACGTAATCGTGGACGGCATGCTGAGCATGCGCATCGTGTGCACGCCAACCAACCTGGTGGAACTTGTCGTGGGGCGGCTGTTCACGGAAGGTATGATAGCAAGCCCGGGCGACATCGAGACCGTGTATCTCTGCGAGCATTCCACGCAAGCACGCGTGCTGCTTTCTCGAAAGCACGCGGGCATCGCGCCCGTCGCGATGCGCACCGTGCCAAGCTGCTGCACGGGAAACCGCGTGTACGCCGCCATCGACCAAGCAGGCGACGAAGGCACCGCGCTTTCGCCCGTGGTTCCCCTGAATTGGAATCCGCAATGGATCTTCGACCTTGCCAACCTGTTCGCCCAGGACACGCCCATGCACCGAACAACGCTCGGGACGCACAGCTGCTTTCTGTCGTGTGAAGGCGAAATACTGTACTGCTGCGAGGATTTGGGCCGCCACAACGCGTTCGACAAGGTAATCGGCTGCGCCCTGCGCGACGGCATCGCGCTTGACAGGTGCACAATCTACACGAGCGGGCGGCTTCCCGTCGACATGGTGACCAAGGCCATCCGCGCGGGCATCCCCATCCTGGCATCGAAGGCCGTGCCCACCGATCTGACCATCGAACTGGCCCGCACCTTCGACCTTACGCTTATCTGTGCCGCCCGACCCGATTCCATGATGGTGTACAACGACCCCACCCACCCCATCGCGCAGGTGTGAGGGCGCAGTTCGAGCCCTACTCTTTCTTTCTTGAAATCAAAGGTCCTTCGCGGTTTTTGGCGGGCAGCACAGGAGGCCAGCTGGGGGAAGTGTAGTTTTGCGCCGTGAATACCGGTGCCAGGTACCCGTATTCATTGTGCCTTTCGTGGCCAGCCCGATCCACCCGCAACCCGCGCCTCGCCGGACACGAGGGCGGCCTTGCGGGTGGATGGCGCCGACCGAATGAATACGGGTGCCCGGCACCGGTATTCAGGCGTAATCACAACAGGCCAGGCGACGTTCGCCTGGCCTGCCAACTTGTGGAGCCAACGACCGGACTCGA
>DMNP01000236.1:0-161 GCA_003452695.1 Eggerthellaceae bacterium | reverse complement strand
GGCAACAGCACTTTTTCAAGTGCGGGTATGCATTATATATAAGAAGCAGTGCTCGTGCAATTTCGAATTAGGCCGCCACAAAAACGTGACAACCACGCGGTTGCTGCCTGCGGCCCGGCCAGCGGTGCGGACGGGTGAAGGGGATTCGGGCTTGGCTTCGG
>DMNP01000052.1 GCA_003452695.1 Eggerthellaceae bacterium | reverse complement strand
AAGTGCATCGCCTGCGGCAGCTGCCGCGAGGCGTGCCGCTTCGACGCGGTGCTAACCGAAAGGAGGCCCGCATGAGCGAGATGATAACCGTTACCATCGACGGCAGGGAATGCACCTGCGAGAAGGGCGAGTACATCTACGACGTGGCGCGGCGCAACGGCGTGTTCATCCCGGCGCTGTGCCGTCACGACGCCTTCGCCGACCACCGCGCCTGCTGCCGCATCTGCATCGTGGAAGTGGAGCAGCGCGGACGCACGAAGGTTGTCACGTCCTGCGTGTATCCCATCGACGGCGAATGCGAGATCCGCACCAATTCCGAGCGCATCCGCGAAGAGCGCGCCGTGTTGCTGGCGCTGCTCGGGCACCGCGCGCCGGATGCCGAGCTTATCGGACAGATGAGCAGCCTGTACGACATGGGCGGTTTCGAGCGCCTCGTGAAGGTAGACAACGAGAAATGCATCCTCTGCGGCCTGTGCGTGCAGGCCTGCGACAGCCTGGGCACGGGCGCCATATCCACCGTGAACCGCGGCACCGACAAGAAGGTGGACACGCCCTACGACAAGCCATCTGAGTTTTGCGTGGGCTGTCTGAGCTGCGCAAACGTATGCCCGACCGGCGCCATAGCATACACGCAGGACAATGCGAGCCGCACTATCTGGAACCGCGCGTTCGAACTGGTGCGCTGCTCCGAATGCGGCGAGGTAATGGGCACGCCCGAATCGATTCGCCATGCAGTCGGCGCCGATGGCGACATGCCTTCGGTATGCAACTCGTGCCGCAAGAAAGAGCTGGCCGACGAGATGATGCAAACCTATCGCTACGTATAAACGTGTGCGGGGCCTTGCCCCTTGCACGTTGTACGACAGCGCGCAAGTCGAGATGACCCTCTCGCAGCGCTGTAACGGATGGGCCGGAGCGCTTCCCTATACCCACAGCGCCCCGGCCCATCTATACTGTAGCACCAATGAATCTGTTGTTGAAGCACTCATGTTAAAGGACACGCGTATGAAGTACCCGAACCGCTACGACCGCAACATCGCAGCCCTCGCGCCCGAGGAATGCGCAGCACTTGCAGAAAAATGCATCGCCATCGTAGGCTGCGGCGGACTGGGAGGCGCGGTCATCGAAGCCCTTGCGCGCATAGGCGTCGGTCGTTTGCGGCTTATCGACGGCGATGTCTTCGAGGAAAGCAACTTAAACCGCCAGCTGCTGTGCACCGAGGATGCACTGGGGCGCGAAAAGGCGGTTGTGGCCTCCGAGCGCATACACGCCGTGAACAGCCAGGTGCAAGCCGAGGCCATCGTTTCCTACCTGGAAGCGGAAAACGCCGCCGAGCTGCTGCGCGGCGCAGACTGCGTCGTGGACTGCCTGGACAACCTGGAGGCGCGGTTCTGGATGGCACATGCATGCGCGGAGCTGGGCATACCCGTGGTATACGGCGCCATCGCCGGCTGGTTCGGGCAAGCGTGCACGGTCTATCCCGGCGACGTGTCGTTCGTCAGCATCTACGGCGACCCGTTCGAAGGGGGCGGCGAAAGCCAGCACAAGAAGCTGGGCAACCTGCCGTTCACGGCCTACTCGATTGCCTCCATACAGGCCGCCGAAGCCGTGAAGGTCGTGCTGGGACGCGAAGGCACAATTCGCAACCGGCTGTTGATGGTCGACCTGCTGGACGGCTCGGTCGACGACATGGAACTGCGATAGCGCACGATGCTCGCCGAAAACGATGGACACCTCGACTTGGACTGCGGCATAGCCTACGACCGCATTGCCTCGTGGCTCGAAGACGACCTTGCGCTTCCCCGCTCTGACGGCCGATGGATGTTTCACCGCAACGGGGGCACGTGCAGCATTGCATTGGAACCGCTCGAAAGCCGGGCGTTTCGCAACGTTTGCATCGAGCGCACTCGCCTGATGGCCGAAGGCGAACCGGATGCGCTGGAATCATTCGAGAGGCTCTTCACGCTGCGCTTCATATCCGCCGGCGGCTGACCAAAACAAGAGGGCGGCCCTCCTGCATATTCCTACAGGTTTTCGCGAACCCACTGAATGTTCGACATCACCGTGGCGATAAGCTCTTCGGTGGAATCGAACTTCATCATGGGCCGCAGGTACGTAACGAATTCGACCACGATGTCCTTGCCCACGAGGTCGCCCGCAAAGTCCAGCACGTGGATTTCCATGTTGGCCGTCGACGTGGCCTCGAACGTGGGCGACACCCCCACCGATGCCGCAGACTTGTAACGCACGCCGTCGATGATTGCATAGGCTGCGTACACGCCTTCGCCAAGCACGCGATCATGGCGCTTCACCTGCAAATTTGCTGTTGCAAACCCAAAGTTTGCACCGTCGCCGCGACCACGCTGCACCGTCTCGCGCAACGAATAGGGATGCCCGAGCAGCCGATTGGCTTCGTCCAAGTCGCAATCTGCCAGCAACTTGCGGATGCGCGTGGCGGTGATAGGCGCATCGTCGGCGCTGACCAGGCGATGCGGGTGGACCTGGCACCCAACGCGACTTCCCCACTCCTGAAGCGTTTCGACCGTGCCCGCCGCCCGTGCCCCGAAGCGGAAGTCCTCGCCGACATGCATGTGGGCCGGGGCGCCCGCAGGAAACGCGGACTGCAGGAAGGAATCGGGGCTTTGGGTGTACAGCGATTCATCGAACGGGATTACCACGACATCGTCCACCTCCGCTGCGGCAAGCGCGGCAATCCGGTCGGCGTTGCGCATGAGCTTCGTCAGGCGGTCGGCATGGAAGACCTCGTCGGGATCGATGTCGAACGTCAGGGCAATCGCCCTTCCGCCGGGCTGCTTCGTGGAAGCCGCTTGGCCGATGAGGTACCGATGCCCCACATGCAGGCCATCGAACACGCCAAACGCGCACGAGGCACCCGCAAGCAAGCTTCGGTCGAACGTTTCATCAGCTTTGTATACCGTCATGTTCCGCCCTTCACTTCAACATACAGCCCCGAAACCGTAGATGGGCTCTTTCGCTACCGGCATTCACTCTTCCGGGAAAAACGCCTCGAGCGCGCTTCGATCGGTGGGCCTGCTTGCAAGCGACCCCACGACCATCAGCACGAGCGCAACCGCAATGCCTATCGTTATCTGATGCAATCCGGCCACCTTCAAGCCCAGCGCCATGGTTACGCAATAGGCCAACGTGCCGCCCCCCATCGACAGCAACGCCCCCGTCGCGTTCGCGCGCTTCCAGAACAGCGCGCCCACCAGCACCCAGCAAAACGCAGTTTCGAGCCCGCCGAATGCAAACATGTTAATCCGCCAGATAACATCGGGCGGCACGATGGAGAGCACGAACACGACGATGCCGATGACGAACGTGATAACCTGGCTCGAGCGCACCACGGTCTTATCGGCCGGCATCCTGCCCGAAGCTTCGGCATGGTGCAACCACAGGTCTTTGATGATGGCCGACGAGCTGGCGATGAGCAGGCTGGACACCGTGGATATGCTCGCGGCGATCGGGCCGATGATGGCGATGCCCGCAAGCCAGGGTGGCAGGCTCTGCACTATGGCGGCCGGAATGATGTTGTCCACGCTCCCACCGTAGTCCGCCAACGTGCCCGGCAGGATGCCCGCGGACAGCACGCCGAGGGCCGTGACGCCGATCATCATGGCGCCGCAGATGACCGTGCCCCAGATCATGGCGCGGTGCAGCGATTTCGTGTCCTTGTAGCTCATGGTGCGCACCACGCTCTGCGGCAGGCAGAACGTGAACACGCCGACAAGCAGCCACTGGGTGAAGTACAGGCCGATGGGCATGTTGCCGCCGGAAAGCGGTTCCATCATCTCGGGATGGTTCGCGGCAATGGTGTCCATGATGTGCTCGTAGCCGCCGCCGGCAGACAGGATGCCGCCCGCTAGCACGACGATGCCGACTATCATGGCGATGCCGCACAGCGCATCCGTGAAGGCCACCCCGCGAAAGCCGCCGATGGTGGTGAACAGGATGCAGGTAACGCCGAATATGGCCAAGCCCATGAGGTAGCTGTATCCGGTGACCGCCTCGAAAAGCTTCGCGCCGCCCACGAACTGGGCGATCATCGTCGTCGCGAAGAACAGGACCATTATCAGCGCCGACAGCACGGCCAGCGCGTTCGATTGGTAGCGTTCGCGAATCACGTCGATTATCGTAACCGCCCCGAGTCGACGGCTGACGAGCGCCATCTTCTTGCCGAGAATGCCATAGAGCAGAAATAAGGCCGTTACCTGCACGGTTGCCATGTACACCCAGCCCCAGCCGATGGACCACGCCTGGCCGGGCCCGCCCACGAAGCTGGACACGCTGCCGTAGGTGGCGATGGTGGTCATGGCCAGCACGAACGGGCCCAAGCTGCGGTTGCCCAAGAAGTACTCGCTTATGAAACCGCCCTGCAACCCGGAAGACGCCTGGGCTTGGCGCCGCGCGAACACCGCAACCACGAGCGCGACGACCAGGAACACCGCAACGGGGAGCAATCCCGCAAGGCTATTCATCGTCGCCCCCTTTCAACTCAGGCGCCTCGTCGTCCAAATCGAAACCGACGAACACCTTCTTGGCCAGCACGACCACGACCACGATTGAGCAAATCCACGTGCCGATGGTGCCGCCGATCACCCAAACGGGCGTGTGGAATAGCTGCACGTCCAGCCCGGCCAAGCCGAACCCGAACACGCACCACACCGCAACGGTAATTAGGAGCGCCACGACCGTCGCGATTGCCTCGCGATTTGCCTGCTCGTGTTTTTGCTTGTAGGTAAGCACGATTTCCCTTTCCCCATTTCTTCATATCGTGCGGATTCGGCGCAGCGCCCCCGCACACATCCATATAACCGGCGTCTCCCTGCGACAGCCGATCCCGATACCGAAGGGCATTATAGCCGCCCCCGTACTTTGCGGAAAGCAACGGCTTGTCAGCCGCTGGTCAGGAGGTCGAGCACGCGCGCCTTGGCCTGCAGGAACGCCGGGGTCAGCGAATACTCCCCAAGCTGGCCGCATGCGTTTCGATCGGGAACGACCTGGCCGACGACCACCGCGGGCGCATTGCCCCCATCTGGTTCCGACGCGCGCCCGAGCACGTAGATGCGGTCGGCCATTATGCAAGCCTCGTCGGCATCGTGCGTGATCATGAGCGTGGAAAGGCCCATATCGCGCGCCTGATTCCTGAACCACGTGCGCACGTCCACGCGCGTGATGGCATCGAGCGCCGAGAACGGCTCGTCGAGCATGACCACGTCGTTGCCCATAAGGCACGTTCGCAGGAAAGCGGCGCGCTGGCGCATGCCGCCTGATAGCTGCGAAGGCCACTTATCCGCAGCTTCCTCCAAGCCGAAGCGCGCGAGCAGCGGACGAGCCGTCTTGCGCGCTTCGGATTTCGACATGCCGGAAAGCGTGAGCGGCAAGCATGCGTTGTCGATGACCCGCAAGCCGGGCAGCAGCAGGTCCTTCTGCAACATATAGCTGACGCGCCCCGGTTGGCCCGTCACATCCCGGCCATGAAGGAGCACCTTGCCCATGCGGGGCATCGTCAGGCCCGCCAGCGCATGCAGCAGCGTGGTCTTGCCCATGCCGGACTTCCCCACCAGGCACACCGTTTCGCCCTCGGAGACGGCAAGGTCGATTCCCTGCACCACCGGCGTCCCGTCGCCCCAGGCAACGGTCAGGCCGCGCGCTTCGAGGGCGGGCGTTTCAGATGGCCCGCGCCCTTCTGGTTCCCTGCAATTTGCGTCTTCGCGCGTCACGGAAAATCGCTCGCAGCCCGCTAGTCCAGATATTGCATCGTATAGCCGCTGGAAGGATCGAACGCCTTTTCGGTAAGGTTCTCGTCGTTAATCCACTGGTAGAACCGCGACCAGCGCGCATCGTCGATAACTCCCCAGCTGGGGGCATCTGCTATGTACAGCGGCGAAAGGATGTCCTGGGCCTCGGCGATGAGCGCGCGGTTCAACTCGGGTACGGCACCGCACAGGATGTCGGCCGCTTCCTGCGGATGCTCTGCCGCGAATTCGTATCCGCGCTTCGCCGCACGCAGGAACGCCTTCACCACATCGGGGTTTTCCTCTGCGAACTTGTCGTTCACCGCGATGACCGGCGAATAGAAGTCGAACACGGGGTCGATGTCGCGGAAGGCGAAGTAGTTCACGGGATAGTTCTGCAGGCGCGCATTGGCAACGGCCCACCACTCGTACACCCACACGCAATCGTATAGGTTGGCCTGCAGGCCCATAACGTCGTCTTCCACTTCGTAGGGCACGGTTTGCACGTCGCCGTACGATGCACCCTCCTGTTCGACGAGCTTCTTGATGGTGGCCTGCTCGACCGGCAGGTTCCACGTGGCATAGCGATGGCCCGCCATCTTCGCGGGACTCGTAATGCCGTCTTCGGCCCGGCTCATGATGCCGCTCGTGTTGTGCTGCACCACAGCTGCCACGGCCGTATAGGGCATGGGAGTTGCCGAACCCAGGCTGTTGGCAATGTAGTCTTGGTACGTCATGCCCATGTCCGCGCCTCCCGTTCCGATAAGCGCATCGGAGCCGTCGGCGGGCACGGGAACGAACTGCACGTCTATGCCCTCTTCGGCAAACCAGCCCTTCTCCTGCGCCACGTACAGGCCCGTGTGGTTGGCATTGGGCGCATAGTCCAGCACGAACGACACGCTGCGCAGGCCGCTCGACGCCGAGGAGCCGGCCGTCGCGCCGGCGCTTGCCGAGCTGGCCGAGCTGTCCGAGCTGCCGCTTGCCGCACTGGCAGAGCCGCTTGCAGCCGAGCTGGCAGAGCCGCCCTGCGAACACGCCACGAGCATGCATGCTGCCACAAGCGCCATGCACGCAACCAGGCAGCGCCTTACGATTGTTCTCTTCATTTCCCTTTCCTTTCCTTCCGCTTCCACGGCAAACACACGAATTTAAGCGCGTCGACCAGCCACAGCAGAGCCAGCGAGAGCGCGCTTATCACCAGGATGGACGCAAACATCTTGTCGTAGGAAAACGATTTGCGCACGCGG
>DMNP01000361.1 GCA_003452695.1 Eggerthellaceae bacterium | reverse complement strand
CAGGGCGACGACATCAAGTGGTTCCGCGAGTTCGAGACCATGAAGGTCACCGGCCCCGACGGCTACAAGTACGAGCCGCTGTGGATCAACCCCGCCGACGCCGAGGCGCGCGGCATTAAAGACGGCGATATCGTCAAGCTGTTCAACGACCGCGGCATCATCCTGACCGGCGCGCGCATCTCCGAGCGCGTAATCCCGGGCGCCGTCGTCATCAACAAGGGTTCTCGCGTCGACCCGATCGCCCCGCACATCGACCGCGGCGGTGCGGCCAACCTGATCAGCCCCGAGAAGCAGGTCTCCAAGAACTGCCGCGGCTTCGCCGTATCCGGTTATCTGGTCGAGGCCGCCAAGCTCGAGCAGGCCGAGATGGACCAGTGGAAACAAGAGTATCCGGATGCCTTCGCGCGCGATTACGATCCCGAGATCGGCATCAACTACAACTCCTGGGTTGTCGAATAGGTAGAGAGGGGAGAGAAGCATCATGGCAAAGGTTTTCTACATTGACCTAAAGAAATGCACGGGCTGCCGTAACTGCCAGGTCGCCTGCAAGGACGAGCACTGTGGCAATCAGTGGCTGCCGTACGCTGAGCCGCAGCCCGAGATTGGCCAATTCTGGATGAACCTGACCGAGAAGGAACGCGGCGCCGGCTCGCACGTGCGAGTATCGTACGTTCCGGTCATCGGCGCGCAGACCAAGGCCATCGCCGAGTTCGCGCCCGAGGTGGTCATGGACCGCGACGACGGCCTGGTCGTCATCGATCCCGAGAAGGCGAAGGGCCGCAAGGACATCGCCGACAAGTTCGAGGGCGTCTACTGGAACGAGGAGCTGCAGATTCCGCAGGGGTGCACCGGCTGTGCCCACCTGCTCGACGACCCGGATTCGCCGATCCGCATCCCTCGTTGCGTCGACAGCTGCGCGGTCGAGGCCATCCAGTTTGGCGACGAGTCCGAGTTCGACCTGGAAGGCGCCGAGCAGCTCGATCCGCAGTCCAACGTCTACTACAAGGGGCTCCCGCAGACGTTCATCGCGGCGACGGTCTTCGATCCCGCCGAGATGGAGATCGTCGAGGGCGCCAAAGTGACGGCCGCAAGCGCCGACGCCACGTTCGAGACCGAGACCGACATGTGGGGCGATTTCTGGCTCAAGGAGATCCCCGCGGCCGAGTACAAGGTGACCATTCAGAAGGACGGCAAGGTGGTCGAGCTCGAGGTTTCCACCCTCGAGAAGGACCAGGGCCTGCCCGATATCGCGCTGGCTTAAGCGAGCGTAACGATGCCGAACGCCGTCGACTACGCGCAAGCAGCCCGCTCGTATTGCGAGCGGGCGGGCATCGGCGAGGTGCCCGTGTGCGGCATGGAGGATCTGCCACTCGTGCTGCGCGGCGTCGACGGCAACCGCTACACCGAGGTTGACGGCAACATTTGGATGGCCATCGACGGCAAGGGCGACGTGGCGTATGTGGGCACGTCTCGCCACGGAGGGCACATGACCCTTCGCCCGCTGTACGTGATGGTCGATGGCGCGTGGCGCAACCTTATGACCGGCAAGGCGCGCAACTGGGATACGCCCGGTTGCGCGCCGGCTCATGGAACGGAAGGGCAATGATTCAAGACGGACAAAAGGTGAAGGTCGACTTCATTGGAAAGCTCGCCAATGGGGCCGAGTTCAGCAACTCGTACCTGGTCGGTGAACCGTTCGAGTTCATCATGGGCCAGGGGGTCATGCTCGCCGCGTTCGAGGACGTCGTGCGCACGATGTCCGTTGGCGACACGGTGAGCACGCGCATCCCCTGCGAGAAGGCGTACGGCGCTTACGACGAATCGCTGGTTGAGCGAGTTCCCATGGCCATGTTCCCGAATTCCCAGAACCTGGAAGTGGGGAAGTTCATCGTCATTGAGACGCCGGAAGAATCGATACGAGCCAAGTTGATAAAAGCCGAGGAGGGATGGCTTTACTTCGACCGCAATCACGAACTCGCAGGCGAAGACCTGCTGTTCGAGATAACACTCGCCGACGTGGAGGACGCAGGCGACTAGCAGAACAGGAGAAGGACATGTGCTTCAGACCAACCGAGATGTCCATGAACAAGTGTCCCAAATGTGGGGCTAACAACAAGCCCATTGCCACGGAATGCGCGCAGTGCGGCGCGCCGCTCGAGCAGATGAAGGTCGACTTCGACGCCGACCAGGCAAAGCTCGACTCGTTCGCCACCATGCCGCCCATGCCTTCGGTACCCAAGGCACCCGACATGCCCAAGCCGCCGAGCGTTCCCGGCCCGCCGAAAGCGTAGGGCGGGCTCGCACGCGGGAAGCGTGGGCTCGGAAGCGGAGGACCGAGCGGATCCTCCGAAGTGACAACACCCGCGAAAGCGGGGAACAGGAGCAGCAATGTACGAGACGATTTTCAACAAATGGGGTCCTGACCAGCTGTCTTACACGGTGAAAGACATCGATGCGGCCGTGCAGGAGTTCTACGAGCTGTTCGGCGCCGGTCCGTTCCTGAAGATGGGCCCGCTGCATTACGAGAGCTGCACCGTTCGCGGCGAGGAAGCCGACCCCGAGATTGTCATCGCGCTGGGCATGTGGGGTCCGATGCAGGTTGAGTTCGTGCAGAAGACCAACGACGAGGCCATGCTGTTCGACGAGAACGGCTACGGCTTCAACCACGTGAACGTCATCGTGGACAACTACGACGAGGCCATCGCGTACCTGAAAGAGCATGGCTACGAGGTGGGCCAGGAGATGCACTCCAGCGGCAAGCCCATCGCCTACGTGGACACCATGTGTGGCGAGAACATTGGACATCACATCGAGATTCACGAGTACAACCCCGTCATCGACATGACCAAGAAGGCGCGCGAGATCTGGGACGGCAAGAGCCCCTGGATGGACCTGCAAACGGTCATCGCCGCCATGAAGGAGTCGTAAAGACGGCTGCGGGCGGGCCGGCTGGCGGGGTTTCGCTCGCCGCCGGCTCGCCCGGAGAGCTTTTGTTCCAGCTGACCTTCAAACGTTGCTGGTCAGTGCCTTATGCGCGTGTTGTTGCATTACCATCGATACTAAGGGGGAATCATGGAAGGCACTATGAAACAGCTGATTTTCAAAACTAAGGGCGAGGTCGAGTTGACCGACGTGCCCATTCCCGATTTCGGCCCGGACGGCCTGCTGATCAAGGTCGCCTATGCGGGCATCTGCGGGTCCGACGTGCACGGCTACACGAAGGGCGGCTTGTACGGCGGCATCGCGGACGGCTCGAAGTTCGGCCACGAGTTCGTGGGCTACGTTGCCGAAGTCGGCGAGAACGTGGCCGATTTCAAGGAAGGCGACCGCGTGTGGGTCGACCCGAACTTCGTGTCGCCCATGGGTTCGCGCTTCTCGTGCATGGCCGGCGGTTTCGCCGAGTACGCCGGCACGGTGAAGGCGGTCGCCGGCGAGACCGTGCACCACATTCCCGACGACCTGCCGCTGCGCACCGCCGCGCTCATCGAGCCGTGCGGCGTGGGCACGCACTGCAAGAACCGCGCCGGCGTGCAGGCGGGCGACAACGTGCTCATGTGGGGCGCGGGCCCCATCGGACTCATGGGCTGGGCAGCCATGACGCACCAGGGCGTGAAGAACATCGTCGTGGGCGAGCAGATGCCCGAGCGCATCGAGTTCGCGAAGGCCTGGGGCGTCGACGTGTTCGACAACACCGAGGCCAGCCTCATCGACTACGCCGGCGAGAAGTTCGGCATCGTCAACATCAACTCCTACGAGCGCGCCAACGTGGACAAGTACCTCGACTACGTGGGTCTGGGAATCCTGATTAAGGAGTACATGGATCAGGGCCGTCCCGGTTCGGTGTTCGCGACAGTCGGCCTTGATGGCCGTCCGCTCGAGATCACGCCGAGCGAGTTCATGAGCAAGGAGTACACCGTCATGGGGTCGCGGTCGTACACGCCCGCCGACGCCCGCGAGGTCATCGACGTGCTGCGCGACAAGACGGTAGACATGTCGCAGCTGATCACGGCCGAGTTCACGCTCGACCAAGCCGACGCGGCGTTCGCGGCCGCCTGCGATAAGAACTCCGGCCTGAAGACCATCTTCCGGATGGAGGGCGAATAGCGGAACGCGCAGGCCTCGCGTCTTGGGTTTATGCGAGCGCTTCCATTGTTGGTTGTAAACTGCGTCGAGTACTGAGGGGCGCGGGCACGAACAGGTGCCCGCGCCCTGCTGTTGCGATAAGTTTTCGGTTGGATAGCCGATTATGCAATCATGGGTAACGAAGGTATCGCGCTTCGGAACGTTCGGGTCTGTTACGCTGCGTGGTGCTATTACACCGATTACTTCAAGAACCGCGATTTCGTGCACCAGATCGGGTTCTATTCCCCCGACGGCGAGCAATTCGTGCGCGAGCACAACCGCCTGTTTCTCTATGTTAAACCACTGTT
>DMNP01000338.1:321-3664 GCA_003452695.1 Eggerthellaceae bacterium | reverse complement strand
CGCCGAAGCGCTGCTCTTCGTCGATAATGACAAGCCCCAGGTCGCAGGGGTTCACATCGCGCGACAACAGGCGATGCGTGCCCACCAGGATTTGCACGCTGCCATCGGCGAAGCCCTCGAGCGCCGCCTTCTGCTGCGCCGGCGTGCGGAAGCGGCTGAGCACTTCCACCTTCACGCCGAAGGGCTCGCAACGCTCGCGGAAGTTCGTGTAATGTTGCTGCGCCAGGATGGTCGTCGGGCAGAGCACCATTACCTGCTTGCCGTCCTGCGTGGCCTTGAAGGCGGCGCGCAGGGCCACTTCCGTCTTTCCGAAACCAACGTCTCCGCAGATAAGGCGGTCCATGGGCCGGCCCGACTGCATGTCTGCCTTCACGTCGGCAATGGCCGCCAGCTGATCGGCGGTTTCCTGATAGGGGAAGGCGTCTTCCATCTCCTGCTGCCAGGGCGTGTCGGGGCCGAACCGGAAACCCTGCACGGCGGCGCGGCGGGCGTACACGTCCACCAGGTCGAATGCCAGTTTCTTCGTGGCCTTGCGGGCGCGCGTCATGGCGCGCGACCAATCGGCCGTGTTCAAGCGCGTAAGCCGCGGCTCGTTGCCTTCGGGGCCCACGTAGCGCGTTACGCGGTCCAGCTGCTCGACCGGCACGTACAGCTTGTCGCCTTCGGCGTATTCTATAAGCAGGTAATCGCGGGGCGTGCCGTCCACTTCGCGCTGCACGAGCCCCGTGAAATGCCCAATGCCGTGCGCTGCATGCACCACGTAGTCGCCCGGTGCATAGGGAAAGGTTATTTCGGTCACGTCCACGTGGCGGGTGGGCTTGCGCGCCGAGGCGCCCTGCGTGTCGGATGCGCTGATCATGGCCAGCTTGGCCTTCGGGATGATCATGCCGAGCGGGATTTCCACGTCCACGACGTTCACCACGCCACGTTTCAGGCGACGCTTGCGAATTTCGGCCGACGCCTCGGGGTCGTCCACGCGCAGGACGGCTTCGCGGGCGAGCGCGTCGTTCTGGCGACGGGGGGCGCTGGCGACGGCGCCGTCTTCGGCCGGAGTATCCAGGCGCTCGGCGATGGGCAGGCCGCGTTCAACGAAGGACAGCTTCATGTCCTGGCGCACCTGGTAGTTCGGCGCGCTGAACACGACCGTGAAATCCTGGTCGACGAGCTGCTTCAACCGGCCGAACAGCTTGTCGGGGTGCCCCGCCACCTCTACGCGTTTCACGGGCAGGTCATCGTCTATTGCACCGCCCACGCGCATGAGCGAAAGATAGGTGGCGCGCTGGCCCGAGCCGAAGTCGAGCGCGGACGGATCGGCGAACAGCCCTTGCAGGCCGATGTTGCTGCCGTGGGCGCGGGCGGCCATCTCTTCGGACGCATGCAGCGCATCGTCGAAGAGCGATCGCGGTTCCACGACGCCGATCAGCGTTTCGGGGCACAGATAGTCGCCAAGCGTGACCGTCTTGTCGTACAGATAGGGCAGCAAGGCGTCGGCGCCATCGAAATGCAGTCCACCTTCCAGCTGCTCCAGCAGCTCGCGCAACGCCGGATTAGTGCGCGCCGGGCGCTTCAGCGCCGTGCGCGCGCGCCCGACCATGGCAGGCGAGCTTATGAACTCGCGCACGGCAAAGATGTCCACGCCGTCGAGCGCCGATATGGTCTGACCGGTAGAGGGGACGATGCGGCGGATTTCGTCCAGCTCATCGCCGAAGAAGTCCAACCGCACCGGATAGGGCAGATTACCTGGGTGCACGTCAATGACGCCGCCTTTCACGGCGAACGTGCCGGGGCCTTCCAGACTGCCCGTGTTCTCGTAGCCGCGCTCTTCGAGCGCGCGCATCAGGTCGTCGAACTCGGCAAGGTTCAGGGCGTCGGCCCCGGGCATATGCATGAGCTCGCGGCCGGCGACAAGGCGCAGGGGGCGGTGCACGCCCGCGCTGGCTGGCGGCAGGCTGCGCAGAAGGGCGCGGGCCGATGCGACGACCACCGCATCGCGCCCTTCGGCAAGCGCATCGGCCGCCTGCAGGCGCTGCGCTATCTGGCGCGCATCCGGCGCCTTCGCCGCAAACGGCGAATCCGAACGCTCGGGAAAGCGCATGACGCGGTCGATTCCCAGGTACGCCGACACGTTGCGCGCAAATGTGGCCGCGGCTTCCTCGCCCGCAACGAGCACGAGCGTTGGTTGGGGGTTTTTCACGAACCGCGCAGCAACCATGAACGGGCGCGCCGACGCCGCGACGCCAAGCGTCGCATCCTCCCCCGCATCGAGTTTCCCCCAAAACGTCTGAAGCGCACCCGACCGCTCGAGCGCGTATGTAAGCGAATCTATGAGCATGCCGACATTGTACCCTTTGCTTACCGGCATCGCAGCGCAAAGGCGTCGAACACCGCCGCGCGCGCCGCTTCGTCGGGGGCTATGCGCACCTGCGCCCCCCAGGCTGCAAACTGGCCTTCGATGGCATGCAGAAGGACGCTGCGCACGACGACTATCGCATGCTGCCAAACGGGCGTCGGGCCCGATTGAAGGACTGCGACGGCCTGGACGAGCCCAGTCCCGCATTCGAGTTCCAGCTTGCCAAGTTCGTCGACGACGAGAACGCCGGGGGCGGGGGCGGGAGCGGCCTTGGCGGTGCTAGCCGCTGCCGCTGCCGACGCTGCCGCTGCCGACGCTGCTGCCGCCAGGTCGGCGAAATGCGCGTTCACGCGGTCGATGGCGCTGTCTGCGATGCGCCATCCCAGCTGAGCGCGGGTGCTCTGCGCATGGCAATCGACGATGCCCGCGCGCTCGGCAAGGTCGCGGCGCCGCGCGAAAGCCACGCGGTCTTCCTGCGGCAACAACACGTTGTCGATGCCCGTCTTCTCGAATCCATTGGCGTCCACATGCGGGCGCGGGCCCGATGCATTGCGGCGGTCTTCCCAGACGCCGGGCGCCAGCACGCCATAGGCGCGCACGCCGCGCTGTTCCAAATCCGCCAACAGGTTCTGCAGCCAGCGGGTTTTGCCGATTTGAATGTTGCCCGTCAGAACGAACAGCATGACCGCCTACGCTTCGCTGCGGCGCCCGACAAGCACGCGCGGTCGACCTGCCAGGTCGTCGACGATGCGCACATCGTCGAAGCGCAGCGCACGCGCCTCGGCAGCCGCGTCGTCCAAGCACGTCTCGTGCAGCTCGAACGCAAAGCCGCCGCCCGGGGCAAGCGCCCCAGCGCACCAGGCCAGAAGGCGGCGAAAGACATCCAGACCATCGGGGCCGCCATCCAGCGCCAGCGCCGGTTCGTAGTCGGCAACTTCGCGCGGAAGGTCGGGCAGAAGCCCGCTCGGAACATAGGGGGGATTCGAAACGACG
>DMNP01000338.1:0-247 GCA_003452695.1 Eggerthellaceae bacterium | reverse complement strand
CGAGCCGACGAGCGTCGGGTCGATTCCCGCGCCCAAATCGCATTCGCACACGGCCACGCGATCGGACAGGCCCAGCGCGTCGGCGTTTTCGCGCGCAAGGGCAACCGCTTCGGGCGAGATGTCCGTGGCTATTACCTGCGTGGCGGGATGCTCGTGCGCTATCGAGCAGGCAATGCACCCCGACCCCGTGCATATATCGGCCACGAGCAGGCGCCCCTTCTGCGCATCGGAGCTTGCCGCATCGTCC
>DMNP01000128.1:2191-2755 GCA_003452695.1 Eggerthellaceae bacterium | reverse complement strand
ACACTCCACCCCGAAACACAACAAAACCGCAGGTAAAAAAGTGGTGCGTTCGAGAAATCGGTGCACCACTGCTTCGCAGAAAACAACGCTCCTTTCAGGATGATTCGTACCGGAATTCGTACCACACCAATTCACGAAGGTATTCACGAATTGCTTCGCGAAATCACCTATGCGCTTCCTGAATTGCTACACTATGTAACGTAACCTTCGGATTCGCATAAGAAGGCGGCTTAACAGGGAATATCAAACACTATTGGAAACGATCGCCCGAGGGGAATCGGCCTCGATAGAGTTCAAGAGATGTGGCGTGCAGCCGGAAGAAGACACATTTCAGACCGTGTGCTCGTTTGCCAATCATTTGGGTGGCAACATATTCCTCGGAGTGGAAGACGATGGGGGGATTGTCGGAGTTCCCAAGGGAGCCGTATCCGACATACAGCGCAACATCGCAAACGTTGTGCGCAACCCGAAGCTATTCGACCCGGCGGTGATGCTTGAAACCGAGGCTATTCAAGCAGCCGATGCAGCGATCATCCGCATTTGGGTCCCCATGAGCGCGGACGT
>DMNP01000128.1:0-2062 GCA_003452695.1 Eggerthellaceae bacterium | reverse complement strand
CAAATCTCGGGCCTCTACATTCGCAAGAGCAACTACGAGACCGAGCGGAGAATTTTCCCTTATCTGGAAATAGGAGATTTGCGCCACGATCACATCGACCGCGTGAGGGTGATGGCGGCTGAAAGGCGACCAGGGCATCCATGGCAGCGGCTCAGCGTCGAGCAGTTCCTTCGTAGCGCGCAGCTCCTTATCAAGGACTTCTCAACGGGCCAGGAGGGCCTCACCCTTGCAGCGGGCCTCCTATTTGGCAAGGACGAGGTCATAGGTTCGCTGTGCCCAACCTACAAGACCGATGCTGTGGTCAGGCTCCGCGATGTGGACAGGTACGACGACCGCTTGGTCGTGAAGACCAACCTCATAGACGCCTATGATGTCCTCATGGGCTTCTGCGAGCGTCACCTCCCCGACCCGTTCGTTCTGGAAGATAGCGTGAGGTTAAGCGTGAGGGCAATCGTGTGTCGCGAGCTTGTCTCCAACCTGCTCATTCATCGCGAGTTCACAAGCCCCTATCCGGCGAAGCTTACGATTGACCGCAAAGGCTTGCACACCGAGAACGCCAGCAGGATGTTCTTCGAGGGGAACATCACGCTCAGAGATTTCAACCCCACGCCGAAGAACCCTTCCATCGCCAACGTGTTCACCCAAATCGGGCTTGCCGAGGAGCTGGGCAGCGGCACGCGCAACCTCTTCAGGTACTCGAGATCCTTCATGGGAGGGGACCCTTCCCTTGTCGACGGAAGCACGTTCTTCGCCACGATTCCTGACGTTGTCGGCCTCCTGACAGGTGGCGACGCCTCCGCAAGGCAGAAGCCGAGCATCGACGATGCGATACTCGGACTTGCCTCGGCCGTCGACAGCTTCACGCTTGCACAAGCCGCTGAAGCTGCAGGGGTGTCGAAGCGCAGCGCGAGCTCGCACATATCCGCACTTATAGAGGCGGGATTGCTTCTCGGCGAAGGTTCCACCAGGGACAGGCGCTACAGGAGGCGATGATTTTGGATGAAGAGTCTTTTGATGCCGGTAACGGCACGGTGGCCTACTGGGTCGACGCATCGGCGGGGCCGGATGCGCCCTGGCTCGTGTTCCTTCCCGGCCTCACGGCCGATCACACGCTTTTCGACGCCCAGATGGCGCACTTCTCGGGTAAGGCCAACTGCCTGGTTTGGGACGCCCCGGCGCATGGCGAGTCCCGCCCTTACCCGCTCGGTTTCACGATGGACGACCTGGCGCGCGTCCTCCATGGCGTCCTGGAGTCCGAGGCTATCGAGCGCCCCGTTCTCGTGGGTCAGTCGCTCGGCGGCTACATCTCGCAGGCATTCATCGACTTGTACCCAGGCGAAACGGGCGGTTTCGTCTCGATAGACTCCGCACCGCTTCAAAAGCGTTACATGAAGGGCTGGGAGATTTGGACGATACGCCACACACGCCTCATGTACCTTTCCATACCCTGGAAGCTGCTTGTGAAATGGGTGTGCGAAAACGTCGCCGAAACACGAGCGGGGCAGGACAACATGCGCACGGTGATGGAGTCGTACGGCAAGCGGGGGTACTGCGAGCTGGCAGCGCATGGCTACCGCATGACGGGGGATGCGATCAACGCGAACCGCGCCTACCTCATAGACTGCCCCGCGCTGCTGCTCTGCGGCGAGCACGACGGCACGGGGTTCATCATGCGCTACAACAAGGAATGGGCGAAGGCAGAGGGCTATCCTTTGGTGTGGGTCCCAAATGCTAGGCATAACTCGCCTGTAGACAACCCAGACTTCGTGAACGAGCGGATCGAGGGTTTCGCTTTGAGCCTGGAGATCTAGCCTGCTTGCCTGTCCGTTAAGAGAATCTGGTACGAATTCAAGCACGATTCGTACCAGATTCGTACCGACAAACCCAGCAGAGCATAAGAATCTGATGCCTTTAAGGCTATGAACAGCGAATTTGCAGATGCGGTTTGAGAGAGAGCCTCAAACGCGTCTATCGAGTGGGAATAAAGCGAAGGGCTGAACGCTCCTTCACGGTTTACCCCAAAGAACAATAAACCTTAGGTCAAAAGTGGTGCGTTCGAGAA
>DMNP01000288.1:8508-8939 GCA_003452695.1 Eggerthellaceae bacterium | reverse complement strand
GCAGGCGGTAGGTGTTGTTGTTCTGCGAAACATGCATGCCCACCACGCACTCGGTGCGCACATCGAGCAGCTGGGCCAACAGCTCGGCCGATTGCGCGTTGGAAAGGTGGCCGCGATCGGAGGCGACGCGGTCTTTCAGGTAGCGGGGGTACGGACCGGACTCGAGCATGGCCGAATCGTAGTTGGCCTCGATGGCCAGCACGCGGCACCCGAGCAGGGCCGCACGCGCCTCGTCCGTTACGATGCCCGTATCGGTCATGAACCCGACCGAATCCGCGCCGCAATCGAAGCGGAAGCCGAACGATTCGGCGGCATCGTGCAGCGTCGGAAACGCATGCACCGCCATGCCGCCAAGTGAAAGGTCGTCTCCCCGCTTGAAATAGCGCAGGTCGACGGCATCTTCGATGGCAAGGATATCGCGGCTTGCGCCG
>DMNP01000288.1:816-8419 GCA_003452695.1 Eggerthellaceae bacterium | reverse complement strand
AGCGCGGGGCTTGTTCCCGCCTTGGCCAGCCCGCGCGTTACGACGCCGAGCCCTTTGGTGTGGTCGGAATGCTCGTGCGTGATCAGAATCGCCTCGATGCGAGAAGTGTCCACGCCACATGCCGCGCAAGCATTCGAGAACGCGCGCAAGCTTATGCCGCAGTCGACCACGACGCAAGCGCCGGTCGCGACGTTCTGGACGATCGAGCAATTGCCCTTGCTCCCGCTTGCCAGCACGTGCAGCTTCAGGCGAACGTCTCTCGGGGTACGCCGCCCCGGAACCTCGCCACCACATGCCCGGGCCTCCGCCGCCGCGGCCGGACAAGCCGCTTCGCCCGGCTTCTCTGCCTGCGTCCGCACGTACGCGATGTCTTCGGCGTCTTCCATGAGCCCAGTATACATCGCACCGATCGCGTCGGATTCACTCGGATATGGAGCATGCGAGCAACTATATCGGTTTTGCAAATACCGCCCCCAACCAGATTGGTTCCTCATTTATGCAGGCGATAAAGGCAGGCGTATTCTCATGGCGTCGCGAACGGCCGCGCGCTCCAATCTGCTCGATGAATAGAGAGCCGCATTCTTTTTAGAATTCCATTTCGACGTATGGGACTAAAGCCAGAATGTCTTCGCCTTATCTATCTACGCGATTTCCCTAGCTGCGCGTAACCGCTCCTTGTCTCTACTTCACCCTGATGGTTATCGTCACGCGTTTCGCTTTTGGGAGATAGCCAGCATTACCTTCCGCGGTTATCTTCACAACGATGCGATAGGTCCCCTTCTTCAGACCTTTCCCCAGCGTGACCTTGCCGTTGGAAGCTATGGCAATCTTCCTGTCTCCCTTTACTTTCCTGTAGATGACCTTGCCCTTGGCCTTGCTCACCGCAAACGTTTTTTTGGCCGATATTACCTGTTTGCCTTTCTTCGCCTTGGCAGCACTGGCGGATAGCTTTTTGGCCTTAACCTGCAGTGGATTGTCCATTTTAAGCAAGGGCTTTAGCGAATAGGCATAGCTGTTGGGCAGGCTCGACCTACATTCTACCTTTACATAGTACACCGCCCTCTTGACCCGACATTTGATAATCGTTTTCCACGATGCCTCGCCTATGGTTAGGCTACCCGAATCGATCTTGTTGTTCTTCGAATCGTATAGCGTCACATCCCATCGGCCAGTCTCGGTCCCCGCAGGAGCATCCATCTTCAAGAACAGCTCGCCGCTTGCAGCGGGTTTGATCTTGAACCAATCATCATCGCCGTTATACAGGGAGTTTCTGCTGGTTTTGGTGCCTTCTGTCGTTTTTCCGATGGCAATTGAATCAGCTGCTGCAAGCGAGTCGTTGCTCTCCGTCTCCCAAGCTGTGCTCGGGGTGAATGCGGGCATGAGATCGTACGGCAAGCTTTTGATGTTCTTCAGATCAGACTCGTATTTGTAGCCAGAGATTTCTATGAAGTACCGACCCTTGGGAAGGCCCGTCGCTAGCACCGTCTGCAAGGGAACGCCTCCGACCTTGTACTGTCCTCTGCAGATCTCGTTTTTCGCGGAGTCATACAGGCGGACCTCGAGCGGCCGAGCGTTCGAATCGGTTGCAGGCGAGCTCATCTTCAATGCGAGTTTACCCGCCGTGGCCATCTTGAACTCGAACCAATCAGCCTCTTCATATTCGAAGACACCTGCTGCGAAGAATCTCTTCTTGCTCGACACCGCAGCGCTTGTAACCTTGTCCAAGGCAATTGAGTCTGCCGATGCAAGCGAATCGTTCAACTCCGTTTCACAATATTGACTTGCGGTGAAGCCCGGAGTAATCCGGTAAGGGATATCTGTGACAGATCCACCTTTACCTACCATCACGTAGTACGTGCCTTTCGGTAGGCCTATGTCGAGAATAGTTTGGGCTGGCGTTGAGCCTAGATCGTATCTATTGGCGCCAATTTCCTTTTCGTCAGAGTCGTATAAATAGACTTCCCAGTTGCCAGATGACTCGGTTGATGCCGTATACATGGTCAACCTGAGCTTGCCGGCTTCGGGAAGGCTGAACTTGTACCATCTCTCATCTGGGTTGTAGTAATTGCCCGTAAGCACGCCATCAGTGCCCGTATTAAGGTTTATATTCTGCGCAGATGCGAACGTAACGTTTTCCTGTGGCGAAAGGAGCGATTGGGCGGTAAGCTCTGGCTGCAGAGCTTTTGCATCAGAGACCTCTGATGCAAGCGTATTAGAACCCCCATCAGCTTGTACGGCAAAAGCAACAGTGGGGCTAATCGCCGCTAAAAGCACGAGGAATAACACTAGTGGTACCACGCCCCCTATAAGCTCAGAACGACCGATACTACGCGACTCCATTGCTACCCCCTAACTAACGTGGTCATTACGTATAAACAGCCACCACACAATCCACATTATATGTGGCGCATCAACTTCAGCATGCGGGAATCGCCATGCACTTTCGCGCCCTCATCGCACTCGCACCTTTACCGACACAATTCTCGATGCTAGCTTATGGTTCTTGTCGCCTTTCGCATCAACGGCGACTCTAATTATGTGCATCTTTCTTGGGGTTCCTTTTAAGACCGTAATCGAGCCGCTTTTGGAATTCACCTTCAGGTGCCGTGAAGACCCTTTTTTAATCTGCCTGTATTCAATTTCCCCTACGGATTTTTTCGCGAACGTATAAGCCAGCGCTGCACTCACCTGCAGGTTCTTCGATTTGCTGTAGCGTATTACCACCCGCTCTCCCACTACCTTCATGGGATTGGCAGCTTTTGCTATGACGAATAGTCGCTTGGCGGTATCGCCGTAAAGACCCCTGCCTTTTACAATGGCGATCGCATTCCCCGCATTTTTGTTGCATTTGTAGGTAACGGTGAAATCCTTATCCACCACGAGCTTCTGCTTCCCGAGTTTCACCGTAGGCCTTGGCCGAAGAGCGCTTCCCGTGTACTTCTGCGGGGGAATGCGGACTTTCGCAAACGCAATGCTTATGGGAACGCCGGACCTTACCCATATACCCGGCATGGGCCTCTTGTTGAACGCAGCCAGGAATTTCGAAGTCGCCTTAAAAGAAGCCCCGTCGGTATACGAGGTCCATGCACCTTCCAACAAATGGCAGTCGTTTTCGAGAGTCAAATCCCGACCGAGCACGAGAACGGAAAGAGACGAGCATCCAGCAAAGACAGAGCACGATTCCCTGGATACCAAATTGGACAAATCTGCCGAAACCAGGTTCTTGCAGCCCTTAAACATCGAGCTGGCTCCCGCATATCCACCGACGACCACCCTGTCAGCAACGATTACGCGCCGTATCTCGTCTTTCCGGGAAAACCAAGGTTTCACATACGAGCCGTCTTCATTATGGATAAAGCGGCCAATCTTCTCATATGTTTCGACCACGTTCGAAGCGTAATGGTCGGGAGCGCCGTCCGGTTTCGCCGTATTCTGTATTACGAAATCGCCGTTCGAGTAAAGTATAGCGTATGCGCCCTTATCGATATGCGCCTGCGAACTCTTGAAACGCCACTCTCCCGCCATGTCGGAGTGTCCAGTAGCAGCTATAAAGCCTCGGGTCGATGACATCACCTTGCCCGTGCCCTTCTGGGTCCAGCTCCCATCGGGAAGAAAGCACTCCTCAGAGAACCTGGCTTCCGGGCCGATTACGAGGGTGGAAAGGGCTTGGCAATTGGCGAACATCCAATCGGTGTCAACATCGGTGGTGTCGATGCCCGACAAATTAACTGCCTGGAGATAGCAACAATCAGCAAACATTCCGTTCATCGTTGTTACGCTCGATAGATCCAAGACGGATAAATCGATTGACTCTAGCATGAAATTCTTATGAAACATGTCAGATGCATCGGTGACCCGAGACGTGTCAAGCCCCGCCAAATCAACATCCCTCAGGTTCATGCATTCTGAAAACAGATTTCTCAAACGGCCAACGGAAACATTGCCGCGAACCGAAACGGCTTTAATATCGTCGCGGCTTTCTATCCAGCTCGGTGCTATGTAGATTTCCCCATCTTCCTCGAACTCGCTGTATAAGCTGTCAAACTTCTTTGAGACATCGGCATCTGCGTGGCCCTTTCCCCCATCGGGTTTTGTTGTGCGCTGAAGCACGAGATCGCCGTTCTTGTACAACACGGCGCAAGCAGAGCCAGGAACGACATCACTTGCGGTATATAGGTTAAGCCCATCGGCGAAGGCAAATGCGGGCAGCATCCCGAGCATCGCCAACGTTATAATCAGGATGAGAAGACACCTGCTTCTCTGCTTCATCATCATCACCCCACACTCAGATATTTCCCCCGGTTGCCTTCAGTAGCGAAGATGGCGCGAACCATTCGATTGGTCGTTCGACAGCTGCGCGATTATGCTGCCGCTCCGTGGCTAAATGCGCGATTCGCTTACTTTTTCAGCAATCCGTACTTGGAAACCGGAGACAATCTTAACGGCTTCAAACTCTTCGTTTTCACGTAGTGCTTATATGAAGGAAAACCTGCAGATTCATTGCTATCAAAAACTACCTGCCGACTAACGACCTTCCCGCCTGAAATGGCTATCGAGCATGCCCAGCAGTACCCCTGCCGGGCATTCCACACGTGCAGATTCCCTGACTTCCCCTTCGCCATTACGGCGCCGTTTCCAAAAGTGCCCAAGTAACATGATTTCTTTCCGCTCACCGTGAAAACATGCCAGTAGGTGTCGTATGTATAGAGGCCAGCCCGAATCAGCAACTCGGATGTTCCGTTTCGATCGACGTCGCAGACTGCATAACAAAGAGATTCCTCCCAAAAGCTCGCATTCGATGTGTCTACATGCGCTCGCTGCATACTGAAGACTCCTTTCCCGCGAGCGGCTTTCTTCAGAATCTTCTTATATAGTGCCTGCACCTTCTTCTTTGAAACCTTTGCCTTCGCCACCCCCGAAGACACCTGGGTTGACAACGCCGACACACTGGGAGTAGATGCCGTCGCGAATGGTTGCGAAGCAAACGCCATCGTCGGAAGGAGCGAGGTCGCCATGAGCATTGCCGTTACCATTGCCACGAGCTTTCGTTTTACCATATTCCCTATCATCCTCTTCTTCACCATGAAGCCCTTTCTTAACGATTGCTGATGACATCTATGATATCTGGAAATCGAATAGGACAGACAGGTATCGGGAGGCCAACAGGCCAAAGGATGTGCGCCCTCGCAAGTTTTGTCAATTTTGCCCAAGCCGCTGTATTGTTTATGGAAGGAATTGCCAGCGATAAGTTGGCGCCGGCTTTCCGCAGGTGTAAGCACGCTGACAAGCTAATTTCCCATTGGGAATGGCATAATAAGGCCCTATTATGCCCAGCCGAACCATGCTTGCGACGGCAACATGACGAAATCCCAGTTCATCGGTACACACACCCAACGAGTCAGCAGGCAAGGGGCATAACGGGGCCCTATTATGCCTTTTTGCCGCGAGCGCGTCTGTTGGAGGCTGGTTTCCGCAGGTCATAGTTCCTGCGTTAGGCGGGTCTGCATGGAATCGGCATAATAAGGTTCTATTATGCCCAGCCAGCATCCACGCGCACGTTACAGCCCAATGCCGAAGAGCCAGTTCGAAAGCAAGAGCCAGCTCGAAAGCACGCGCCTGGGGGGCGGCAGGCAGGAGATGTCAAAACAGTTTGCGGCATCGAATAACATGCCCTCTATTTTCGGTCGCAATTAGCGAACAGGGTAAACGCGGATCATGCTCAAAAATCAGAATGAAATGCGCATGCTATTTGCACATGGTTGCATTTTCTAGACGCCGAGAAGAGCTTAACGGGCCCCATTATGCCCTTTTCGCCGCGAGCGCGTCTGTTGGAGGCTGGTTTCCACAGGTCAAAGTTCCTGCGTTCGGCGGGTCTGCATGGAATCGGCTCGCTATCCCGCATGTGGCGGGGGTTGCTGCGCAGCGCAAAGGGGCCCCGCAAGCGCGATGTGTGCTTGCGGGGCCCCGTGTTGCGTGCCGTCCGATTTCGGCGTGCGAGCTCTTAGGCCTCGAGCCAGGCCTTGGCCTCCTTTTCGGAGATGGGACGGATGTCCTCGCCAGCGTTGTAGGGGCTTTCGGCCCCGCCGAGGCCCCACAGGAAGTACAGGCCCTTCTTGGTCTTGTACAGGGTTTCCTCGTAGCCGGCGGGATCGCCGTAATAGCTATGGGCACGGTTTCCCAGGGCCTCGGCCTTGGCCGTGTCGTAAACGTGTTTCTTCCCTTCGAACGTCTTCTGCTTGCGCATCTTTCCTCCTTCAAACCAGTTCGATTCGATGCAGGCTTTTCCATAGGAAGCTATGCAAAAGCCTATCTATTCTACCCGTATTCTCGAAATTTTGAATGCTTTACCTGAAAAAGACTGCGCGTGCTGTTCATGTTTCATTACAGTTCGCTCTGCGCAGCCCGGACATCCAGGGAATAGGGGCAAGCGATTCTGCAGAAGCCGAGCGCCCGAGCGGGTGGGGCAAAGGCTGCATATGGCAAACTGCAATCCGTTAACTGAGAATCATCAGGACATCTTCAGGGAATTATCGGGGCATCGCCAGGGCATCCCAGGGCATCCCAGGGCATCCCAGGGCATCGGCTGCGGCCTGCCAGCGCTCGAAGGCCAAAGCTTCTGATTCTTGCCATGCCCCGTGCGTTCATTTGATACCATGAACGCATGCGGTCGTAATGCAGGAGAAAGCAGTCGGAAAGAAGCAGGTGTCGGAAAGCGCGAAGCCCACGATGCAAGGCGGTGGAACGCGCTAGGTAGCGTGTGGCGCTTCGGATCAGGTGGCACAGCGGTCGGAGGGATGCTTTATGGCTACGTCGTATGCAGGCTATATGGGCAAGGTCCTGGAAATCGACTTGACCACGCGAACGGCACGTGAATATCCCTGGACAGACGACGACCGCCGCGCCTTCATCGGCGGCAAGATAATGGCCGCGAAGATTCTCGACGACTTGCTCACGGGACACGAACAGGCGCTTTCGGCGGAGAATCCCATCATCGTATCCACGGGCCCTCTAACGGGTACGGGCGCGCCGTGCTCGAGCCGCTTCAACGTGTCGGCGCTTTCGCCCCAAACGGGCATCGTGGCGTCTTCGAACTGCGGGGGCACCTTCGGGCTGCACCTGAAGAAAGCCGGCCTGGATGCGATTATCGTGCGAGGGGCGTGCGAATCGCCCACCTGGATAAGCATCGAAAACGGCACCGTGGAATACCATGACGCCGAAGCCGACGGCCTGTGGGGCCTGAACGTAACGCCCGCCCAGGAGCGCATCGCGCGGCTGCTCGAGCAGAAATGGGGCGCGAAACGCCCCTTCGGCCAGATGGTCATCGGGCCGGGCGGCGAGCACCAGGTGCTCTATGCCGGGCTGGCCAGCGACGAACGCGCAGCGGGCCGCACGGGGCTCGGCGCCGTTATGGGGTTCAAGAACCTGAAGGGCATTGCCGTGCGCGGCAACCACGAGATTCGCATTGCCGCGCCCGAACGCAACAAAGCATGGAACAAGAAATTCTTCAAGAAGCTGCGAAAGCATCCCCTGACCGGCAAGCAGATGCCGCGCATGGGCACGGCTGGGCTGGTCAGCCCCATGCAGATGCGCGGCATGCTGGCGA
>DMNP01000288.1:0-745 GCA_003452695.1 Eggerthellaceae bacterium | reverse complement strand
GGCGGGCAGCTTCGAGCGCTTCGACGAGGTGAGCGGCGAAACCCTGGCCGAAACGCGCACGGTGGCCACCAAGGGCTGCGCAAGCTGTCCCATCCGATGCAGCCGCACGGTAGAGCTGGACGGCGAATTGGTGAAGGGCCCGGAGTTGGAGACGCTCGGGCTGCTTTCCGCGAACATCGAGAATTCCGATTTGGACCTGGTCATCCGGCTGAACCACACCCTGAACGAACTGGGGCTGGACACGATTTCGTGCGCGGGCACGATTGCCTGGGCCATGGAAGCCTGCGAACGCGGCCTGTGGGATTGCGGGCTGTCGTTCGGCAACGCCGAGCAGCTGGAGGGCATATTCGAAGACATCGCCTATCGCCGCGGCATCGGCGACCAGCTGGCCGAAGGGTCGCGACGACTGGCACAGAAATACGGAGGCCTGGATTTCGCCATTCAGAGCAAGGGGCTGGAGCTTTCGGCCTATGAACCGCGCCGGGCGGTGGGCATGGGGCTGGGGTATGCGGTCAGCAACCGCGGCGGCTGCCATCTGAACGGCGGCTATCTGGTTATCATCGAGGGCCTGGGCATCTTCACCGACCCGCAAACCCCCAAGGCGAAGGCCGACGTCACCATGATGTTCCAGGACATTATGGAATCTGCGGCGGCAGCCGGCCAGTGCCTGTTCTCCACGTACGTGTTCTTCCCGAGCATCCTGATAACGCGGCCGAACGGGCCGGTGACCACCGCGCTGAACAAG
>DMNP01000051.1 GCA_003452695.1 Eggerthellaceae bacterium | reverse complement strand
TTCAACCTCATCCCCTGGAAATGGCGCTTCAGCGTAACGCTCGTGGTCGCCTCGTTCATGCTGGTGAACGCCGTCATGACCCTGCAGGCGCTGGACAATTGGGGCGCGCGCAAGGCGGGCCACGTGCCGGCGGCCGGCATCGAGCAGTTCTACGCAGAGCACTTCAACGACGAATACATGGCGAACCGCTTCCAGAGCATGACCATCGACCCCGACAAATCGGTCCGCGCATAACGCCGACGAAACCGCAAGAGAAGGGGCTGCATCATAAGGTGCAGCCCCTTTTTCTATCCGCAAGACAACGGGGGCGGAAGATATGGCGCTCCACCCGGAAGACAACGCTCCTCGTCCCCGTTGTCTCCCGCGCGCTCGCTTGCTCGTACCTCCAGGCCTGCTCAAAAAGCATGAGCGGGGGCATGTCCCCTTCGATTCATGGCTGGAAGGCAGGCGTTCTGCCTGGCGTTTTCGTGCAATAGATGGAAGGGAGGCGTCTCGCTCATGCGTTTTGGGCAGACTCTCCCTGTGCGCTTTAGGATGAAGAGGAAGCGCGGACGCGGTTCAGGAACGCTCCGACAATCAGGATTTGGGAGACGAGGAACATCCAGAACAGGAACAGCGCTATCGTTGCGATGCTTCCATACAGTGCCTCGGAGTTGCAGAAATTGTCCACGTACACGTGGAATCCGAGCGTCAGCACGCCGCATGACAGCGATGCTATCACGGCGCCCGGAAGCTGGGCTGCGAAGCGCCGGGACCCATCCGGCAGGTAGGTGTAGCACAATCCGAGCGCAACCGTCCCCAACACCGCCATGGCCGCCGCGTTCAGGGCGTTCAGCACATCGCCGCGCTGTTCCAATCCGGGGACGAGCCATGCCATTGCGCGCAAAACGGGGCCGCCGAACACGAGGAAGATCGTTGCCGCCAGCAGGATGCCCAGGATAATCGCCATCCCCATGCAGATAACAGCCACCGCCACGGGGCCTCGCTGCTCCTGCACCCCGTATGCTGCGGTCAGTCCGCTGTGCAGGGCCTTTATACCCCTCGACGCCGTCCAGAGCAGCGTTACGGTGGAAAGCGAGAACGCAAGGCCAGATTGCTTGTATGCATCGCCTATCAGCGTTTTGGCGAAGTCGTCGAACGTGTCGGGGGCAATGGCGCTGAAGAACTCGACCACCTGGCGTTCGTCCAACCCCGCCATCGTGGCAATGGATATGTTCAGGGTGAGCAGGGGAATAAGCGAAAGGAAGACGAAGTACGCTATGCTCGAGGCATGGGTTTCGGCAGCTATGCCCGAGAACTCTTCCCACAATGCCTTTGCCTTTTTCAGCCCAAAGCCCATGTTCGCTCCCTACCTGACAAGGGGACAGGTCGTTTGCCATATTGTTGCGTTGGCGTGAGCCAGCCCGCATGCCGCAGTCCCGTCCGAACCATGCCGCCTGCTCGGTCCGCACCTGTCCAGCGGTTCGGGCAACGGCTCCTTGCGGTCGCGAACGTTCCTTGGAAATCTCCCGTCAGGCTTCGGAGACCGCATCTTCAATCCACGAGGCGATGTCGTCGTACACCTGCTCATGTCCGTGCTCGTTGTGGATTTCATGGCGCATGCCCGCGTAAATCTTCTCGTCCACCCGCTTCACACCGGCATCGCGAAGCAGCTGGGCCGCCGCACGCACGCCCTGGCCCATGTCGCCGACGGGGTCGCCATCGCCTGCCACGAAGAACACGGGCAGGTCCTTGGGCACGCGCGCCGCGCATGCGGGCGTTACCACTTCGGCGGTCAGGTCGAGCAGGGTGGAATAGCCTCCCACCGTGAACATGAAGCCGCAAAGCTCGTCGGCGATGTAGGCGTCCACGACCGCGTCGTCGGTCGAAAGCCAGTCCAGGTTGGTGCGGGCGTTCGGTATCTGCTTTCCGTAGGCGCCGGCGCCCATGTTGTCGATAAGCTTCGAGCGGTACGTTTCGCCGCGCGCGGCGGCAATGGCGCGTGCAAGGCTGCGGCCCGTTCTGGAAAGCGCCGCGGGCACGTTGCCGGTGCCCGAAAGCACGCAGGCCGCAAGCTCTGCGCCGTGGCGGGCGATGTAGGCGCGCGCGATGAAGCTGCCCATGGAATGCCCGTACAGGACATAGGGCACCCCGGGGCAGATCTGGCTGACAATGCGGTAGAGCGTGCGCACGTCTCCGAGCAGGATGTCCTTGCCGCCATGCGCAGGCATGTGACCCAGCTCTTCGGGGGCCGAAACAGAGCGCCCGTGCCCGATGTGATCTTCGGCGCACACGGCGAAACCGCGGTCTACCAGATAGCTGGCCAAGTCGTCGTAGCGGTCGATGTATTCCGCCATGCCGTGCACGATCTGCACGACCGCCTTCGGCTTTTCCGCGCCGGAGCCATCGGCGTCCGCGAACTTCGTGCTGCTCCAGAGCTTCGCGTTCATGCGCGTCTTCCCATCGTGGGATATGAAATCGAGCGGTATGGTGAACAACTGGTCGGACATCGAAGCCTCCTAGCCCCGCAGCGTGGTGTTTTTTCCAGAATGCAGTCTATCACTAAAGCGGATGGGCCTCGAAGCGCCGCAGCAAGACCCCTTCCCTGGCCGCCTACCCGGCCGATCCTGCTGCCTTCCACAGTCCGACCAGCAATGAATACCCCTGCCAGGCACCCGTATTCATTGTGGGACCCCGATTCATTTAGGCGGCCGAGCTTGCTGCCTTCCACGGTCCGGCCGACGGCAGGAGCGAGGCGCGGGTTGCGGGTGG
>DMNP01000044.1 GCA_003452695.1 Eggerthellaceae bacterium | reverse complement strand
GACCGTACAGGTCGTTCCCGCACAGCCAGCCCTGCTCGGTCGGGCGCCAGCGTCCGTCGGAATGGAGCACGTAGCCGTCTTCTTGCAGCGACTGCATGGTCTTGTGCGCATCGGGAAGGTAGGCGCCTGCGGCCTGCAGGCGCTCGTCCGATATGCCACGGGCCATGCGCATGCCCAGCATAAGGTCCTCCGCTTCCATTTGCGGGCGGTCCAGATCGTCTACGACCTGCCCGTTCATAACCCGCATGCGCCGCTCGTCGTTCTGGGTCATCGTGGTTGCATGCTCGCCCACGCCCAGATAGGCCACGCCCGTCCAGTACGACGCATTGTGCTTGGACTCGAATCCGGGAAGCGCATAGCTTGCCACCTCGTAGCGGTGGAACCCCGCTTCCTGCAGCACGCGCGCGGCCAGCTGCATATGGTCGGCCTCCACGTCTTCGTCGGGCTCTTCCATCTGGCCGGAGAGCACCGCCTTGTCGAAGGCGGTGAACGGCTCGATGGTCAGCGGGTACATGCTGACATGCTTCACGCCCAGGCCGATGGCTTCGCGCAGCGATGCCTCAAGCGCTTCCTCGGATTGCCCGGGTATCCCGCACATGAGGTCTATGCTCACGTTCTCGAAACGCTCCTGGGCGGCACGGACGGCATCGCGCGCTCCTTGCGCGTCGTGGGCCCTGCCGAGAAGGCGCAAGATATCGTCGTCGAAGCTCTGCACTCCCAGGGACAGGCGGTTCACGCCAAGAGCCCATATGTCGCGCACCAGGCGTTCGTCCAAGCTTTCGGGGTTCGCCTCCACCGTGAATTCCAGCCCTTCGCGCGCAAGGTCCATCGACACGGACAATGCGTACAGCAAGCTGGACAAGCGCGCGCTGCCGATATGGGTGGGCGTTCCGCCGCCGACGTAGACGCTTTGGATGTCGGATAGCTCGCCCCGCTTGCTCAGGCGCCGTATGTCCACGACGAGCTGTTCGACGTACGAGTCGATGCGCGCGTCTTCGCGCGGCACGGCGCTCGTCGCGAAATCGCAATAGCCGCAGCGTTTCACGCAGAACGGCACGTGTATGTAGAGGGCCTTATAGGGATGATGCGGCATGGTCAATCAGTTCCTCGAATACGCGGTCGAAATCTTCAAGTGTGCAGCAATCGTTGAACAGCGTGCGGGCGCGCGTTGCGCCCGGCAGGCCCTTCACGTACCACATGGCATGCTTGCGCATGCGCACGATGTTGCGACCCTCGCGCTCGGACAGCAGCGCGGCATGGCGATGAGCCATGGCAATGCGCTCCGCCGTGCTGGGCGCGCGCCATTCGCGGCCCTCCAAGGCGTTTTTCACCTCGTTGAATATCCAGGGGTTTCCCTGGGCGCCGCGCGCGATCATTATCGCATCGCAGCCGGTGGTTTCCGCCATGTGCCGGGCATCGGCTCCGCTGAACACATCGCCGTTGCCCACGACGGGCACGCTCACGGCGTCTTTCACAGCGGCGATTGCACCCCAGTCGGCATGTCCGCGGTACATCTGCGAAGCGTACCTTCCGTGCACCGTGACCGCTGCGGCGCCCGCCTGCTCCATCCGGCGCGCGAATTCCGGAGCGGTCTGGGCGGATGCGTCCCAACCGCGGCGGAACTTGCACGTGGCGGGATGCTGTATGGCGCGCGTTATGGACGACATGATGCGCTCTGCCAGCTGGGGGTCGCGCATAAGGGCCGCCCCGTCGCCTTTGCCTGCAATCTTGCGCACCGGGCATCCCATGTTCACATCGATGTGCGAGAGCGCGTTTCCCAGCTGGTCTTCGATCCACTGGGCCTGCGCCGCCATCGTCTGGGGCTCGTGCCCGAATATCTGCACGGCTACCTGGTCTTCGCCCTGTGCAAGGTCCAGCAGATGGCGCGTCTTGCCGTTGGCGAAGGAAAGGCCCTTTGCCGACACCATTTCGGTGAAGGCGATGTCTGCCCCCTGCTCGCGGCAGAGCGTCCGCATGGCTATGTCGCTTACTCCCGCCATAGGGGCCAGCATCACGCGGTATTTCCCGAACAAGCCTTTCATATGCGCGAAAGCGCCCGTACTTCTAGTTGAACTTGAATATCTTCTGGGCAATGCGGTAGCCGCCGATGCCCAGGCGACGCCCGATCTCGCTCGGTATGTTCGTGCCGAGGTTCAGCACGTTGTATCGGATGCGCGGGAATACCTGCGGCCGCTTCTCCTTCAGATAGCCCCACAGCTCCGTCCGTTTGCGCTCGGACTCGCCCGTGTGGATCATGCGCAGGAAGACCGAGCAGATGCACATCATCATGGAAAGGTAGTTTTCCATGTAGCGCCTCAGCTTCTTCTGCACCACATCGTTGTCCAGGTCCACCGCATCTATCATGAAACGCGTTATCAGCAGCTGCTGGTCGATGCGCTTCTTCATAGTTTCCTCGTTCACCGACTGTCCTTCGCGCCCGATGAAGTAGCGGTACATGTCCACATCGAAATAGCGGATGGAATACACCACGGGCAAGGGCACGTACACGAAGATGTTGTCCA
>DMNP01000408.1 GCA_003452695.1 Eggerthellaceae bacterium | reverse complement strand
GCACGCCTCGGCGCAGCCGGCGCCGCCGGCCTCGCGGGGAGGGTCGAACAGTGGCCTGGGCTTGCGCTTTGGCCGCTGCCTCGGCCTCCTCGGCTCGTCATCGTCGCTGAGCCTGTATCCCACGGCATCCGCCACGGCCCTGGCCTGCTCGGCGAAGCCGTCGATGCCGTCGAACTCGGCGATCAGCGAGAACACGTCTCAGGTCTTGCCGCACCCGAAGCAGTGCACGGTGTTGTCGTTGGCGTAGTAGTGCGCGGAGGGGTCGCGGTCGTCGTGGTTGGGCGATGGGCACCGGAAGGACCGGCGCAGGTCGGTGATCCCGCAACGAACGTTCAAGAGCTCGGGCATGAGCTCGCGCAGCGCGTCGCGGTCTGTCTCGGTCACCATGCCGGCACCTCCCTCCGCTTGTGGAAGTTGCCGCAAGGTGTAGAATCGCTCGGACAGAGCGCAAAGCTCTGAGCACCGGTGACCCGCAGCCCGCCATCCGCCAAGATTTCGGCTGTGGGTCGCCCCATGTCATAGGCCCTCACATCTGGCCTCCCTCCTCGTCGCATTCCTCGAAGAGCTCGCGCCAGTCGCCGGCCCAGCCGACGGCCGTCGCGATCGCCTTGCCGCGCTTCGGGTAGGGAGGCTCGAGCCCGCGCACGATTCGCGATACTGCCGGCCTGGATATGCCGGTGGCCTTCGCGATCATCGCCTGGGTGCCCCGCTTCTCGCAGATCCGCCCGATTCGCAGCGTGCGCTCGCTCATTCCCCGACCTTCTTGCCGAAGAGAAGGCCCTCCTTCGTGTTCGCGAAGATGGCGTCGCGGCAGATGCGCCAGCGCCCGTTCACCTTGTCTGCGGGGATCCGCCCCTCGGTGATGCCGCGCCGGATCGAGTTGACGTGCTCGCCGGTGACGTCCGCAAGCTGCTGCGGCGTCAGGAACAGTGGCAGTTCCTCGAACTTGTTTCCCGTGTGGAACCTCCTAAGATCGTCCTTTCTAGCCTCATGTCCGTCACGCCCGCGCCAGTTCCGGTGCGCTCTGTGGAATACCGTTTGCCTCTGTTGTGGGCGCGTGCCATAGAGTAGCACAGAAAATCCCTCTAGGTGCAACACAAATTTTCATTCTTGGTATAATTTGCCTAGTAACATTGTTAGTTCTGTTGTGGAGTGGTATGATGTGTTGCACATTGTTGAACCGCTCAACCCAGAGATTCGCACCGCTCCGCCACAGAACGTACACACGAAGGAGGCTTTAGGGCCATGGCCAAGACCATTCAGGAACTTAGGAGGGAGAAGGGCTTCCGCAGCGCGCGCGAGTTCGCCGACGCGTTGGGCATCTCGCCTTCGAGCATGTCCCGCTACGACAAGGACCCCGAGACCATCCCCGTCAAGGTCGCCTGGGCCATGGCGGACGCGCTCGACTGCTCCATCGACGAGATCGTGGGCCGCGACCACGTCACCGCCGGCGTCAGCGAGCTGCAGGACTTCTACGACGCCCTGCTGCCCGAGACCCGCGCCCTGGTCGACGAGTTCATCGAGTTCGCCGGCGTCAAGGACAAGGCCGCACGTAGGCAGGCCAAGGCCGAGGAGGACTCCAAGAACGACAGACTCTGCCAATACTACGAGCGCGTTTTCTACAACTCGCTCTATGAGGGGTCAGACTTCGGCGACCTGGTGGCCTTCGGTTCGCCCATGGAGGAGCGGACGGCATTCGAGAAGTTCCTGCGCGACCAAGCGGCCGCCAAACGCAAGCTAGGCATCGACGACCACTGTGCCGGCCTCGAGGAAGAGCTGCGCGGCGGCTACGGCGATTCCGAGGGCAACGTGCATTACTGGACGGAAGAGGAAATCCAGAACTGGCTCGACGAAGAACGGGCACAGATGGACGAGGAATTCGGAAAGAAGGACGAGGAGGTGATACGCAAGGTCATGGAAGCCTACGACAGGCTGCACCGCAAGGAGCTCAGGAACTGGGCCGTTCATTCGGGAGAGGCAACTCCCGATACGGTCATCAAGTACGCGACGGTGCGGCTCGACGAGTAGGCGCAAAGTCAGGTTGGCCCGCAGGTGAGGCAACACCCACGGGCCGGCGTCCGAACTAGATTGAGGCTAGAAAGGACGGTGTCATTATATGGCATCAAGCACCCGCATGGACAGCGCACAGGCCCATGTGCGCCCCGAAACCACCCTTGCGGACCTGCGCAGGGCCGCAGGATACCGCAGCAGCAAGGACTTCGCGGCGGTGCTCGGCATCCCCGCCACCACCTACTCGCGCTACGAGCGCACCCTTGCAGACCCCGACTCCGGCGTGCCGCTGCGCGCCGCCTGGGCCATCGCTGACAAGCTCAACTGCACCATAGACGCGGTCGTCGGCCGTGACGCGGCAGACGACGCCAACGGCCGGGACCTCAACGCCCTGTACCGCTCGCTCTCAGAAGACGGCAAGAAGCGCCTCGACGACTTCCTGCTGTTCCTCGACTTCAGCGATCGCCTCATGGCCACGCAGGCCAGGTGATCTGTATGGCAGACACCAAAGGCGGAGGCTTCATCATCCAGAAGGAGAAGGACAAGCCCAAGAACAAGTGCCGAAAGTGGGAGCTGCGCGTCTCGATCGGCTTGGATCCCAAGACCGGCAAGTACAAGACCAGGTCTCGCCGCTTCGCTGGTACGTTCACCCAGGCGAAGGTGGCCCTGCGCGAGTTCGTGGAAGAGGTGGAGGGCGACCGCGTCCAGGGCCGCACCACGTACACGCTCGAGGAGTACTGCAAGCGCTACGTCGACCGGGGCGAGCTCAACAAGGAGGTCGCGGTTACAACCATCGACAGGCAGCGCCAGCAGTTCAAGGCCGTGGCCAAGCACCTCGGCAAGGCGAAGCTCGAATCGATCACGCCTACCATGCTCGACGACATGTACATAGCCATGCTCAAGGGCGACACGCTCTCCGGCAGGCCGTCGGGCGGCTCCTACGTCAACCAAATTCAAGACAACCTGACGCTCGTCTTCGAGCAGGCCAAGAAGGCGGGGATCCTCGTGTTCAGCCCGTGCGACAAGGCAAACCCGCCCAAGATGGACACCAAGGCCAAGCGCGCCCTCACGCCGGCCCAGGCGCACAAGTTCATCGACGTGCTCAACCCCGAGACCGACCGCGAGTGCGCGTACCTGCTCGCCATCACTATGGGCCTGCGCCGTGGCGAGATCTGCGGCCTCTCCTGGGGCGACATAGACTTCGACCGCAAGGTCGCCGACATTCGGCATTCCTACGACGCCAGGGGCAACCTCAAGGCAACCAAGACCAAGGCCGGCACCCGCGTGCTGCCGCTCTCGGACAAGACGGTCCAGATCCTCAAGGACCACAAGGGGGCCCAGTTCAAGCGCTACGCCCGCACCAACCAATGGCGCAAGCTGGAGGAGGGCTACATCGAGCAGACCGACGACAGCCCCGTCATCACGGACAACTGCGGCACCCGCATCCTGCCCACCAGCCTCAGCCGCTGGTGGACCGAGGACCGCGCAAAGTACGGCCTCGACGGATGGTGCCTGCACGAGTTCCGTCACACCTATCTCACCCTGCTCGCCATCCAGGGCGCGCACCCCAAGGTGATGCAGGAGCTCGCCGGGCACTACAGCTCTCAGATCTCCATTGACATCTACACGCACGTGAACATGGACTCGAAGAGGCAGGCCGTCGATATCGTGTCGGCAGTCTTCTAGCCGGTGCTTGTGGCGGGGTTCGGCGCCCGCTACAAGTTCGGGGACGATTTGTAGCAGTTTTGTAGCAGCCGAGGCACCGACGAGAAAGGAGCCGTTTTCTTACCCCCTCTGACCTGCGGTAATGCGAGTGCGAAAAAATCCCTACCCAAATGTAACTACCGAACGGGAGTAGACTAGCCCACGTAGGCCTCCGTTCTCGTTTGGGAACGGAGGCCTTTTTGCCGTTCGATATCTTATGCCCGGCGATTGCATGTTTCATAGCGCCCATACTGCCCAGACGTTACATTACTGCGACGACGACTCCCAGGTTTCGCATTGAGCGCGCCGGGCAGAAGAAGGCCATAATGGAGTGTGCGCACAATTTGTTTTAGAGGAGGA
>DMNP01000042.1 GCA_003452695.1 Eggerthellaceae bacterium | reverse complement strand
TTCGGGACGCAGAGGTCGCTGGTTCAAATCCAGTCAACCCGACCATCGATGGCAAAAGGGATGAATTCCACGGGGTCCATCCCTTTTTTCATAGTGCGGGCGCAATCTGCCCGCGCGCAACGGATAGGAGGAGATATGCCAGCGTTCTTGCCAAAAGGCTGGGAGCTCGTGATTATCCTTATCATCATCCTCATCATCTTCGGACCAAAGAACCTTCCAAAGCTGGGCAAGGCCATCGGCAACGGCATAAAGGGCCTGCGCAAGGGCGTCGAGTCCGGCAAGGAGAAGATAGACGAGAAGTTCGAGGAAGTGGAAGAGGAAAAGGCGGAGGCCCAAGCCGAGGAAAAGGAGCCGCAAGCTGCCGAGGTGGAAGTGGAGGCCGAGGCGGCAGACGATGCTCAGCCAGAAGACCACGTGGCCGAACAGGCTACTCCCGCCAAGAAGATCGTTAAGGTGAAGCGCGTGGTGAAGGCGGATCCGCAGCAAGCAACCGATGAATAGCAGATGAGCGGGCCGGGCACGGCCCGCTCTCGTGAGAAGGGAACCAATTCGATGGCCAACGAAAACTTCATCCTCACCCCGGAAGGACGCCAGAAGCTCGAGGAAGAGCTGCACTACCTGGAAACCGAGAAGCGGGCCGAGGTGGGCGAGCGCATAAAGGTGGCGCGCGAGTTCGGGGACATATCCGAGAACTCAGAATACGACGACGCCAAGAACGAACAGGGAATGGTCGAGGCACGAATCGCCGAGATCTCGCGCATCCTTTCCGAAGCGACCATCGTGAACACCCCCAAGCGTTCCAACAAGGTGAACATAGGCTCGACCGTCACCGTGGACATGGGCGGCAGGGAGCGCGTCTTCACCATCGTGGGTGCCGCCGAGAGCAACGCCGCCGAGAACAAGATTTCCAACGAATCGCCCGTTGGCTCCGCGCTTATCGGCCATAAGAAGGGCGACCATGTGGAAACCATCGGCCCGACCGGCCGCGCCATTTCCATGGACATCCTGAAAATCGAGCACTAGCGGGAGCCGAGCGTGACAGAGCAGACACACGACACCATCGAAATCGAAGACGACCCCATCGAGGTTCGCAAGGCCAAGCGCGCTGCAATGATACAAGCGGGCGAAAACCCCTATGGCCATGCGTTCGATTACACGCACCATGCCGTCGACGTGGACGAAGCCTACGAGAACCTTCCCGACGGCGAATCCACCGAAGACGCGGTTCGCATGTGCGGGCGCATCATGGCGAAGCGCGTGCAGGGAAAGATAACGTTTATCACCATGCGCGACACGACGGGCGACATCCAGCTGTTTTGCAGGATCAACGCGCTTGGCGAAGACGAGTATGCGCGCTGCAAGGACCTGGACATCGGCGACTGGATAGGCGTGTGGGGCACGGTCATGCGCACGCGCCGCGGCCAGCTGTCCATAGCGGTGGAACGGTTCGAGCTGCTCAGCAAGGCCCTGCGCCCCCTTCCCGAGAAGTTCCACGGCCTGGCAGACAAGGAGATTCGCTATCGCCAGCGCTATGTGGACCTCATCGCAAACCCCGAAGTGCGGCAAACTTTCGTGAAGCGCTCGAAGATCGTGTCCGCCATTCGTTCCTACATGGAAAACGAGCTGGGGTACTACGAAGTCGAAACGCCGTTTTTGCAGGCGATTAAAGGCGGCGCGAACGCGCGTCCCTTCGAAACGCACCTGAACGCGCTCGACCGCGACTACTACCTGCGCATCGCCACCGAGCTGCCCCTGAAGAGGTTGCTCGTCGGCGGATTCGAGCGCGTGTACGAAATCGGGCGCATCTTCCGCAACGAGGGCATGGACCAAACCCACAATCCCGAGTTCACCACGCTCGAGGCCTACTGCGCCTTCACGGACCTGGAAGGCATGATGCAGCTTGCCGAAGGCGTCGTGCAGGCAGCGGCTATTGCCGCATGCGGCACGCTGAAAGTGCACTACCAGGGCCAGGAGATAAACCTGGAAGGCCCTTGGCCGCGCAAGACCATGATAGAGCTGGCAAGCGAAGGGGCGGGCGAGGACGTTTCCTTCGACCGCAGCATCGAAGACCTGCGCGCCATTGCCAAACGGGTGGGCGTGGACGTGCAGGAACCCTGGGGCAAGGGAAAGCTGATATCCGAGATCTTCGAAGAAACGTGCGAAAGCAAGCTCGTGCAGCCCATCTTCGTCACCGACCATCCGCTCGAGATTTCACCGCTTGCCAAGAAGAAGCCCGACAACCCGCAACTAACCGACCGCTTCGAGCTCTATATTTGCGGACACGAGTACGCGAACGCCTTCAACGAGCTGAACGACCCGATAGACCAGGCAGAGCGGTTCCATGCACAGGTTGCCGCCAAAGACTACGACGATGAGGCGATGGGCTTCGATGCGGACTACATCCGCGCGCTTGAATACGGCATGCCGCCGGCCGGGGGCATCGGCATAGGCATCGACCGCCTGGTCATGTTGCTTACCGACAGCGAATCGATCCGCGACGTCCTGCTGTTTCCTCTCATGCGCGACGAGGCCTAGCCGGCACGGCTCCGCAAACCGCGCGCAGGCCACACCCAGAGCACGGCAATCTTTCCGCCCCTATCCGCGGCCGGGCGTGCGGCGGATAGGGGCGACCGCATTTCGTTCGCAATATAACGAGAAGGTGTCAGATTAGCACTCCCAATTCGGGAGTGCTAACATGTACGGCATTCAAAATCACCGAGAAAAGGAACCGTATGTCATTCGAGAAATTCACCGACAAGGCTCGCAAGGTGCTCGTGCTGGCGCAAGACGAGGCGCGCGCCCTGCACCAGCCCTACGTGGGCACCGAGCACCTGCTGCTCGGACTCATACAGGAGAAAGAGGGCTTGGCCGCCCAGGCACTGAACCGGCTGGAAGTGAACTACGACGACGTGGTGGGCGCCATACGCCAGATTGTGGCAATCGACGAGAATTCGGACGTGGCGGGTCACCTGTCGTTCACCCCTCGCGTGAAGCGCGTGCTGGAAAACGCGCTGCGCGAGGCCATGCAGATGGGCCAGAGCTATATCTCCACCGAGCACCTGCTGCTCGGAATCGTGCGCGAAGGCGAGGGCACGGCACTCGACGTCCTGGCGCGGCTGGGCAAATCGGGCGACGACGTGCGCAGCGCGCTGAACGACCTCGTGGGCCAGAGCCCCGTGTATGCCGGGCGCGCGCCGCAGGCCGGCGGCATGCAGGGATCGTCCGATTCCATGCTCAGGGAGTTCGGCACGGATCTGACCAAGAAGGCGCGCGACGGAAAGCTGGACCCGGTCATCGGGCGTGCGGGCGAAATCGAACGCATCATGCAGATCCTCTCGCGGCGCCAGAAGAACAACCCGATGCTCATCGGCGAACCCGGGGTGGGCAAGACCGCGGTCGTGGAAGGCCTGGCGCAGCTCATCGTGTCCAACCAAGTGCCCGACATCCTGCATGGCAAGCGCATATTCACGCTGGACGTGTCGGCGCTCGTCGCAGGCTCGAAGTACCGCGGCGAATTCGAAGAGCGCCTGAAGAAATGCATAAAGGAAGTGATGGACGCGGGCGACATCATCCTGTTCATCGACGAGATACACACGATTATCGGCGCGGGGTCGGCCGAAGGGTCCATCGATGCCGCGGCCATCCTGAAGCCCCCGCTATCGCGCGGCGAGATTCAGGTTATCGGCGCAACGACCATCGAGGAATTCCGCAAGCACCTGGAAAAGGATTCCGCGCTGGAACGGCGCTTCCAGCCGCTGACCATCGGCGAGCCCAACGAAGAGCAGGCGGTGCGCATTATGGAGGGCCTGCGCGACCGCTACGAGGACCATCACCACGTGCACTTCACCGACGAGGCCCTGCAGGCGGCCGTGCAGCTTTCCAACCGCTATATCCAAGACCGCTTCCTACCCGACAAGGCAGTCGACGTGCTGGACGAGGCGGGCGCGCGAATGCGCATCCGCAACATGACCTTGCCGCCCGAGGTGCGCGAGATAGACGACGAGCTTCGCCGCTGCAAGGGCGAAAAGGAAAAGGCCATTGCCAACCAGGACTTCGAGAACGCAGCCCGCTTGCGCGACGAGGAATCAGCATTGAAGGAGAAGCGCGAGGAAGCGGTGAAGGACTGGGAGGAGCGTTCGCAGCAGGCGGTGCAGGAGGTAACGCTCCAAGACATAGCCGACGTCGTTTCCATGACGACGGGCGTGCCGGTAAGCAACCTTACGGAAGCCGAGACCGAAAAGCTGCTGCGCATGGAAAGCGTGCTGCACGAGCGCATCGTCGGCCAAGAGGAAGCTGTAACGGCGCTGTCGAAGGCCATACGCCGCTCGCGCTCGGGGCTGAAGGACCCGAAGCGCCCCGCCGGCTCCTTCATTTTCCTCGGGCCGTCGGGCGTGGGCAAAACCGAGCTTTCCAAGGCGCTTGCAGAGTTCCTGTTCAATTCCGAAGATGCGCTCATCAGCTTCGACATGTCGGAGTACATGGAAAAGCACACGGTGTCGCGCCTGGTCGGCAGCCCTCCGGGCTATGTTGGCTTCGACGAGGGCGGTCAGCTTACCAAGGCGGTGCGGCAGCGCCCGTATTCGGTCGTTCTCTTCGACGAAATCGAGAAGGCCCATCCTGACGTCTTCAACATCTTGCTGCAGATTCTGGAGGAAGGGCGCCTGACCGACGGTCAAGGGCGCACGGTGGACTTCAGGAACACGGTCATCATCATGACCTCGAACGTCGGCGCGCGCGACATAGCGCAGACGCAGACGCTCGGCTTCTCGTCTGAACCCGACAAGGGGCTTTCCGACAAGGAGATTCAGAGCAGGGTCATGTCGGAACTGAAAAAGCTCTTCCGCCCGGAATTCCTGAACCGCATCGACGAGATTATCGTCTTCAAGAGCCTGACCGACGAGCAGATCGTTCAGATCGTGCGCCTTATGGTCGGCGACTTGCGCGAGCGCATGATCGAGCAGAACATGTCTATAAACCTGACGGACGAGGCATGCCGGCTTATCGCCAAGGAAGGGACCGACGCCGCATTCGGCGCGCGTCCCCTGCGCCGCGCCATCCAGCGTTTGCTGGAAGATCCGCTTTCCGAGGAAATCCTGGAGGGCAAGTGGACGAGCGGCATGATAGTGGACGTGGACGCGAAGAACGGCAAGCTGATGTTCACACAGGGGTCGGGCGATATCCCCGAACCGCGCAAGCGCGATACCATCGCCCAGGAAGCCGAGTTGTTGCTGCGCGATTACGACCTGGGCCACGCAAGCGTGCCGTCGGGCGGAATTGCGAGCGGAGGTGCGGCAAGCTAGACCGCGAGCAGCCCGCAGGCATCTGGGCGCACCCGGGATTGGGGCGGCGGTCCGTAAGCGGCGAGCGTTGGCAGATTGCGAGTGCTAGCCGACAGTCTGAATAATAGGAAAACGGACGCGGACGGACCCCCGCCCGCGTCCGTTTTGGCGTATTATGGAATCAGATTCAATTTCAACCATACGAGGTAGAGATATGGGTACAGCCGATTCCAGATCCGGCGGCTACGTCCTCGCTCCCGAATCGAGTGGCGTCATAGCCGATTCGCCAAATTTCATAGTGCGCGAGATCAGCCCGGACGAGTTGGCCGGCAGCCATGTCGGCCTGGAAGGCAAGCTGGACAAGAAGCCCAAGACGGCCGCCATAATCCTGGCGGGCGGATCGGGCGAGCGCTTCGGGCGCGAAGGCGGCAAGCAGCTGGTGGAGATAGCGGGCAGGCCCGTGATGACCTGGGCGGCCGAATCCTTCGACGCCGTGGGAGATGTGGGTCTTATCGTCATCGTGTGCCCGGAGTCCCGCAAGGAAGAATACCTGAAGAAGGCCATAGACCCGTTCCCGTTCGTAACGCCCATATTGGTGGCCCCGTCGGGCACGACGCGCCAGGAATCCGCCTTCTCGGGATTGGAGTACGTTCCCGAGGACTACGAGTTCGTGGTGCTGCACGACGGTGCGCGGCCGTTGGTAACCCCCGAGCTTATCGAACACACGATTGCCACGGTGAAGGGCAATTTCGACTGCGATGGCGCCATCGTTGCGCATCCCGCCATCGACACCCTGAAAGTAGTGGAAAACGGCGTGGTGGCCGGCACGCCGGATAGAAACGTGTTCTGGAACGCGCAGACCCCGCAGGTGTTTCGTGCGGGTATATACCGACGCGCGCATGCTGCGGCGCTTTCCGACGGTTTCGTGGGAACCGACGATTCGTCGCTCATCGAGCGCCTTGGCGGACGGGTGCTCGTGGTCGAAGGGCCGCGCGACAACATAAAGCTTACCGTACCGGAAGATTTCGACTTGCTGCGAATAGCCGTGCGCAACATGCACGATGCGGAGAAGGACCGATGATGGACGACCAGATGGCGAACTTCCGCATGCTCCGCATTGGGCAGGGTATGGACGTGCACGCCTTCGCGGACGGCCGCAAGCTCATAATCGGCGGCGTGGACATACCCCATTCGCGCGGCCTCGACGGCCATTCGGATGCCGATGTGCTTGCCCATGCCGTGATGGACGCGTTGCTGGGGGCCGCGCGCGCGGGCGACATCGGCAAGCTCTTCCCGCCCGACGACCCGGCATACGAAGGAGCAGATTCCCTGCTGCTGCTTTCCCGCGTGGCGGAAAAGGTTCGCGAACTGGGTTTCGAGATCCTCGACGTGGACTCGGTCATCGCCGCCCAGGCTCCGCGCCTGACGCCGTACCGCGACTCGATGCGCTCGAACCTAGCGCGCGCGATGGGCATAGACGTCGAGAATGTGGGCGTGAAAGCCACCACGACCGAGCACTTGGGCTTCGAGGGGCGCGAAGAGGGCATATCCGCCACAGCGACGTGCCTGCTCGCACGATGTAGGAGCTAGCGGCACCGCTGCGCATCCGAACAATTCCTTTTCTCCAACGCGACGATACCGGGAGGGTAGCGCTATGATTCGAATATACGACACCAAACTGCACAAGAAGGTGGAATTGCACACGCTCGAGCACGGCAAGGTGAAGATGTACGTGTGCGGTCCGACCGTGTACAACTTCATCCACATAGGAAACGCTCGAACGTTCATGAGCTTCGACACGATAAGGCGCTATCTGGAATGGCGTGCATACGAGGTGGTGTTCGTGCAGAACATCACCGACGTGGACGACAAGATAATCGCCAAGGCAGCCGAGGAAGGGCGCAGCGCGAGCGAGGTGGCCGAGGAATACACGGCGGCGTTCATAGACGACATGCATGCCGTGAACGTGAAGGACCCGACGGTGCGACCGAAGGCAACGCAGGAAATCGGCACGATGATCGGTCTGGTGAAACAGCTCGTCGATGGAGGCCACGCCTATGCAACCGAAGACGGCGACGTGTATTTCAGCGTGCGCTCCTTCCCGTCGTACGGGTCGCTGTCGGGTCGCAACGTGGACGAGATGGAAGCGGGCCACCGCGAGCTGCGCACGGAAGGCATAGGCGACCGCAAGCGCGATCCGCTGGATTTCGCCCTGTGGAAGGCGGCGAAGCCCGGCGAACCCGCCTGGAATTCTCCCTGGGGAATGGGGCGACCCGGCTGGCACATCGAGTGCTCGTGCATGTCAAAGAAATACCTGGGGCTTCCCTTCGACATTCATGGCGGAGGATCCGACCTGGTGTTCCCGCATCACGAGAACGAGCGCGCGCAGTCCGAGGCCGCCACGGGCACGACCTTCGCGAATCATTGGATGCATGGCGGCATGCTGCAGATAAACGGCGAGAAGATGTCGAAATCGCTGGACAACTTCTTCTTGCTGCGCGACATCCTGGAAACGGTCGATCCCGACGTCCTGCGCTTCCTGATGCTGCAAACGCACTACCGCAGCCCACTGGATTTCTCTGACGAGCGCGTGGACGAAGCCGGCGTGGCGCTCGACCGCATAAAGAACGCGGTGAAGAACCTGGAATGGGCCATGGCGAATGCCGGCGCCGACGAAGACGTGCTTGACGCAGCGGAAGTGGATGCCCTGCTGCGATCAACGCGCACGAGCTTCATCGTGGCCATGGACGACGATTTCAACAGCCCCAAGGCGCTCGGGCAGATTTTCGATTTCGTGGCCGCCGCGAACACGCTGGTCGCGGGAAAGAACCTGGGAGTTGCCGATGCGGGCCTAGTCGGGCAGATGCGCGATTTGCTGGTGGAGTTGGTCGGCGTGTTCGGCATCGACCTTCCCGCAGGCGGCGTGCAGCTTGCCGTGGCGTATCCGCCCGAGGTTATCTCGTTGGCCGCGGAACTTGCTTCCTACGGGGGAGACGATGCTGCACAGGCCGTGCAGGCGCTGCTCGATGCACGCGCGAATGCCCGGGCGAACAAGGATTGGGGTCTTGCAGATGCCGTGCGCGACCGCATGGCACAGCTCGGATTCACCATCATGGACACGCCGCAGGGCGCACGCGTCGAATATGACGGCTAGGCCAGAACTACTAGCGCCGGCGGGCGGATGGAGCCAGCTGAAGGCTGCCATACGCTTCGGCGCGGATGCGGTGTATCTTGCAGCGGAATCGTTCGGCATGCGCGCGCGTGCCAGCAATTTCCCGCTGAACGAACTTGGCACAGCCGTTGCCTATGCACACGAGCGGGGGGTTGCGGTGCACGTGGCGGCAAACACCCTGATGGATGCACGAGACATCGAGGCGCTTCCGGCGTTTTTCGAAACCGTTCGGGAAAGCGGCGCCGATGCGCTTATCGTGGCCGACCTGGGCGCGTTCTCGCTTGCGAGAAAGCATGCGCCGGGCGTGCAGCTTCACGTGAGCACGCAAGCCTCGGTTATGAATGCGGAGTCGGCGCGCATGTGGCACGAGCTGGGCGCTTCCCGCGTCGTGTGCGCTCGCGAGATGAGCGTTGCGGACATCGCCCTGATGCGCCAGAACGTTCCGGAGGGCTTGCAGATAGAGGCCTTCGTGCACGGCGCCATGTGCGTGGCCTATTCGGGTCGCTGCCTGCTCTCGTCTGCGATGACGGGGCGCACGGCGAACAAGGGGGCTTGCGCGCAGTCCTGCCGCTGGAGCTATGCGCTCGTCGAAGAGCAGCGCCCGGGGGAGTACTTCGACATCTCCGAAGACGCGCGCGGCACCTACATCCTGAACGCTCAGGACCTGAACATGGTGTCGCATCTGGACGACCTTGCCCGCGCGGGGGTGGATTCCTTCAAGATAGAAGGGCGCAACAAGCAGGCGTTCTACGTGGCGACCGTCGTGGGGGCGTATCGCAGCGTGCTAGACGGGGGAGATGCGGAGGCTGCCGAGCGCGAGCTGCGCACGATATCGCACCGGCCCTACGGCACTGGCTTCTATTACGGGCGCGCCGAGCAGACGCCCGAACGCGATGGATACGTGCGCGAATACCTGCATGTGGGCACGGTAGAAGACTGCGTGGAGCGAGACGATGGAACATGGCGCGTAACTGCGCTCTGCCATAACCGCTTCGAGCGCGGCGATGTTCTGGAAATCGTAAGCCCGGGCAGCGTTGGGCGCATGGTGCACGTTCGCAACCTTGCGCGCCTGGCGCCGAACGACGGCGGGCTTCCCTTCGTGGAGCGCGGGGACCTGCCACTTCAGACGGTGCGCTCGCTTTCGGTCGAACAGCCCGAGCTCGTGGCCAACCGTTCCAAAGAGCATTACCTGTTCGATTCAGATGTTCCGCTCTGCGCGGGAGACTACCTGCGCCGCAAGGCAGGGTAGCCGACAACGGCCGGGGAAGGGGCGGACGCCGATCCCCGCCCTGCGGCCCGCTCCGTTTTCCCGCGCCTACAAGGAGACGACCCGGTTCTTTCCAGCTCGCTTCGCCTGGTACATCGCGTTGTCGAAGCGGCCTATGGCGCTTTCGGGCGTTTCGTCTTCCCGCACGCGCGTCATCCCGATGCTCACCGTATGCGCATAGCGGTCGTCGATGGGCGCCTTCTCGAATCCGCTGCGCACCGATTCGGCGAATGCCGTCACCTTCTCGGGATCGTCCGACGTGGCGAACAGTATGAATTCCTCGTCACCCCAGCGCCCGAATTCCACGTCCGATTCGGCGCCTTCGACCAGACGCGAGAGCAAATCGGCGAAGCCCTTCAGGGCGCGGTCGCCTTCTCGGTGGCCGAACTGGTCGTTCACCGACTTGAAATCGTCCAAGTCCATCATCAAGACGAAGGGATGCAGCCCCGCCGCAGGGGAAGATCATGATGGCGACGGGACGGAACTCGGCCACCTGTTCTGCGGTTTTGTGTATGGCGGCCATAATCTCGTCGGGATCGCCATAGGCAAAGCGCAACTTCGCACCTTCGGGCACGGGGGCTGCCAGCAGCATCGACCCGTCGTCGAAGCAGGCGATGGGCGTGCGCAGGATTTCCAGGTCCATCGTCTTGAACAGGAAGGGGAATTCCAGCACGTTGAAGAAGAATTGGTCGTTGTTCTCGATGTGCAGATAGCGATCGTACAGCTCGTGCGCGGGCCGGCCGTTCAGCTCCTTCAGGATGGGGCCGTCCACGCGCATGGCGGTCATCTGGCTTCCCAGGGGAACCTGGGTCCTGGGTTGTGAAGAGAAGTTCACAGCTCGAAAAAAGACCTTGACCCGATTTCGGGTTTTGGTACTATTAATAAGCACTTTTTCGGGGCATTAGCTCAGCTGGGAGAGCGCATGGCTGGCAGCCATGAGGTCAGGGGTT
>DMNP01000012.1 GCA_003452695.1 Eggerthellaceae bacterium | reverse complement strand
GCCCTCACCCCTCTCCCCGCCCCGCGGTCCGCCCAGCGCGCGGGCAGTGGCCTCCGCCGAGCCGGGTTGAGCGGGCGAGTTAAAGGCCAATGAATGGCTCTAGCATCATCGCGATGCTAGAATGTGCGCAACAGTACGCTATGCATGGGGCGAACAAGGCGAAAGGAACGACATGAACGACTACGGGCTTCTGGCCGCAAGCCCCCTCTTTCGCGGAGCGAGCCCCGAAGAAATCAAGGCCATGATCGGCTGCCTGGGAACACGCGAGCGCACTTTCGCCGATGGCGAACGCATCTGGCACATGGGCGACACCACCACGAGCATCGGACTTGTGCTGGAAGGGGCCGTGCGCATTGAAAGCGTGGACGTATGGGGCAATGTGAGCGTAATGCGGCACGCCGGAACTGGGCAACTGTTCGGGGAAGCCTATGCCGCATGCGGCGAACCGCTGAAGATCGACGTCGTGGCGGTCGGCAGCTGCCGCATCCTGTTCCTGGAAGCCGCAAAGGTGCTGACCACCTGCTCGATTGCCTGCCCGCACCATGCGCGTGTTTCCACCAACATGGTGGCCGCCATCTCCCGGCAATGCATCAGCCTTTCGCAGCGCATCTTCCACACGGCCCCGAAAAGCATCCGCGGCAAGGTGCTGTCGTATCTGTCCACGCAAGCCGAGCTTGCGGGTTGCGTGGAATTCGACATTCCCTTCAACCGCCAGCAGCTGGCCGACTATCTGGGCGTGGACCGCAGCGCGCTGTCCGCCGAGCTTTCCCGCATGACCCGCGAAGGCCTGATAGAAACATCGCGCAGCCATTTCAAGCTGCTCGACATCGGGTGAAGGCGCGAAGCTAGCGGCTGGCGCGGACGTTGCCGATGACCTTGCGCAACAGGCGCACGAGCTCGGCGCCCTCTTCGGGGTCCAGCCCCACGCACTGCCCCATGCCGAGGGGCACGGCACGCGCGCGCCCTTTCAGCTCTTTGCCGGCGTCGGTCAGCGCGATGCTCACGCGGCGTTCGTCGGCAGCATCGCGCCTGCGCACGAGCAGGCCTTTTGCCTCCATCTTCTTCAAAAGCGGAGTGAGCGTGCCCGAATCCAGGTACAATCGCTCGCCGAGCTCGCCAACTGCCAGGTCGCCGTATTCCCAGAGCGCCAGCATCACCAGGTACTGGGTGTAGGTAAGACCCAGCTCGTCCAGATAGGGCGTGTAGCGGCGCACGACCTCCTTGGAGCACGCATACAGCGGAAAGCACATCTGGTTTTCCAGCTTCAGCAGCTCGTCGGTGGGAATGGCGCTTATGCCCGTTGCTTCATCCATGCGTTTGAGCACTTCCTTTCGCCCCTCGCGAAAACGCCGCCGTTGGCGCCCGGCGGGTCGAACGACACGACCCGCCCGCACTGCCAACGGCGGTTCGGAGCAAACTGCGCATGATCCAGCCCGTTCGCTCTCCTGCAGGCTACAGGGCAGCGGCCACGGCCTTCTTCACATCGTCCATATCGGTTGTGGGCTCGAAGCGCGCAACGACGTTGCCCGCGCGATCGACCAGGAATTTCGTGAAGTTCCACTTGATATACGCCTTGTCGCCGTACTTGGCGTTGTTCGCAGACGCGAATTTCTCCAGCGCCTTGTTCTTCAGGCCCTTGCCGAAGCCCTGGAAGGGCTTTTCCGTGGCCAGGTAGGCGAACAGCGGATCGGCGCTGTCGCCGTTCACGTCTATCTTCTTGAACTGCGGAAACTCGGTGCCGAACTTCACCTGGCAGAATTCGTGAATCTCGTCGTCGGTGCCGGGTGCCTGGTCGGCGAACTGGTTGCACGGGAAGTCCAGGATTTCAAAGCCCTGGTCGCGGTATTCCTTGTACATGGCCTCCAGCGGCTCGTAATGCGGCGTGAAACCACAGCCTGTGGCCGTGTTCACCACGAGCAGCACCTTGCCATCGTAATCGCTCAGGGAAACCTGGCTGCCGTCGCGTGCTTCCACCGTGAAATCGTAAACGCCCATGATGCTTCCCTTCACTTGCCCGATGTCTGTTTCGTACTATTACATTGTATACAATTTAATTGTATGTGCAAGTTAATTTCCGAGTAGACGGTCGCTTAGAGCCGAGCGCAAGCTACCGTCACGCGCCCCCCCTTGCCCTGCCGCCCGGCGGGCTGCATAGAGCGAACTGTTAACGAGCGCAATCGCCGCGCGCCGTCGGGCCTGCGGCGGCACGCGTTTTCTTGGCCCGGCCAACGGCGGGGGCAGTAACTGGCATGCCCTTGCATCCCATCGGGTGAAGCGTGTTTCATTCGTGCAGCGCTTGAAATTGCGCCATAATGATTCGGTACATCAATTCGAATGAAAGGCTGCAGCTATGAGCGGTATCGATATCAAGCCCGATGCGCAGGGCAAAGTGCGCGACCTGTACGACCTGGGCGACAAGCTTCTGCTGGTCGCGACGGACCGCATTTCGGCGTTCGACTATATTCTGGAAGACGAGATTCCCCACAAAGGCGAAGTGCTTACACGCATATCGTGCTTCTGGTTCGAGCTGCTGGACGGCGTCGTGGAAAACCACCTGCTTTCCACCGACGTGGCCGACCTGCCCGAACAATTCCAACCCTATGCCGATTACCTGCGCGGACGATTCATGCTGGTGCGCAAGGCCGACATGTTTCCCGTGGAATGCATCGTGCGCGGCTATCTGGCCGGCAGCGGCTTGAAGGAATACCGCCGCGAGGGCACCGTGTGCGGAATCCAGCTGCCGGAAGGCCTGGACAATTCGTCGAAGCTGCCCGAGCCCATCTTCACGCCGTCCACGAAGGCCGATATCGGCGACCACGACGAGAACATCAGCTTCGAGCGCTGCGCGCAGATCATCGGCGACGAAGACGCCGCCGCGCTGCGCGACCTGTCGCTGAAGGTATACACCACCGCACGCGACCACGCAGCCGAGCGCGGCATTATCATCGCCGACACGAAATTCGAGTTCGGGCGTCTGAACGGCACGATTATCCTGGCAGACGAGGTGCTGACACCCGACTCTTCGCGTTTCTGGCCAGGCGACGAATACGAACCGGGCCGCGATCAGGCCAGCTTCGACAAGCAGTTCGTGCGCGATTGGCTTACCGCCAACTGGGACAAGACCGGCACGCCGCCGCGCCTGCCCCAGGACATAATCGACCGCACGAGCGAAAAGTACGTGCAGGCATACGAGAAGATTACTGGCAGGAAGTTCTAAATGACTCAGAGAAACCCCCTGAACGAGCGCTATCAAGACGAGAACCGCGGTGGCGTAACGCGCCGGTCGTCCGCATCGGCCAAACCCAAGACGGCACGCGCCGGCACGGTGCACGACCCTGCGCCCAAGAGCAAGAAGCAGAAGAAGGAAGAGGCGCGCGAACGCGAACGCAAGGCCATGGAGAAATCGAACGTCGCGCGAGCGCGCTTCGAGGACACCGAAACCTACAAACGGCTGCGCCGATACTGGTGGATTGCGCTCGTCGGCGCCATTGCATGCACGGCAGTGTCGTTCTTCCTGACGACGCAGGAGGGCATGCAAGGCATTTCCATGGGCATCATGGTCGTGGCATATGCGCTGATCATCGTGGCGTTCTGGCTTGATTTGGGCAAGATTCGCAAGGAGCGCAAGCTGTACACCGCCGCGCTGGCCAACGACAAGTCGAAGGCCGCGCGCAAGGAACAGAAAAAGGCGCGCGCCGAACAACGCGCCCAAGAGAAGGAAGCCGCCGAGAAATTCGACGCCGCCAAGGCCGAGGAAGCCGAGAAGGCCAAGCAGAAGGGCGGGTTCTTCGACCGCTTCCGTAAGAAAAAGGACGCCGATTCCGACGCCGCCACAGATGGCGCGGATGGCGCGGACGATTCGAGCGCAGCTGAGAAGGCGAAATAGCCGCACATCTGCACGCAGGGCACCTGAAGGGGAGCCCGTCTGCTAAACGTGCAACGCCCAGAGGGGCGGGTTCTTCATGCGACGCGCCCGCCCCTTCCGCTCTCGCACGCCATCTGCCAAACTTGCTGCAAGGGGAAGCATCGCCGGAGGAACACCCCGGCCACGGCTATGTGGCGGCCCGTCCGCTTTGCCTCGTCTTGTCCGCCGGGCGCATCCGACCCTGCTGCTACACTGGCGTCGCGCCTGTTTGCGCACTGCCTTGGGAGCGCCGGCGCGTAAGCAGGTAGAAAACGGGCGTGTCCAGCGCCGCCAGCACGAACTTGCACAAGTACTGCCCCACCATCATGGCGCCGAGCTGGCCAATCATCACCGGGTCGAACAGCCAGCCGAACCCGATCCCAAACGCAATGCCGATGAACACGACCGTATCGATTATTTGCGACGTCATCGTGGAGGCGTTGTTCCAGATCCAACGGCTGCGCGGGCTGCCGCCGTTTGCGAGCACGCGGTTGCGGATGCGGTGGAAGATGAACACGTCCCACGACTGCGACAGCAGATAGGCCGTCATGCTCGCCACAACGAACACGGCGTTCTGGCCGAGCAGCATTTCGTAGGCTGCCTGCATGGATGCATCGGCGGCGGGCATGACCTGGCCCACCAGGATAAGGCACATGGCAAGCACCTGGCAGCCGAAGCCTCCGAGCACGACCGCACGCGCCTCCTTCGGGCCCCATATCTCGCCGATGACGTCGGTCATCAGGAAGGTGATGCAATAGCAGATTACAGCCGAGGGCACCAGGATAGTACTGCCGAACAGCGGTATGCCCGTCTGGATGGTCTTCGCCGTTATCACGTTGGAAATAACGAGCGCCACGGCGAACACCATGGCGCACAACATAAGGTTCGTATTCGTCTTCTTCACTTGCATGCTCCTTGTTTTTTTAGGTTGGTGATTGCGACAACCCCCGATAGCGGTCGGGACCGTGATGCCGTATTCTACGCGCCCAAGCCAGAGCGCGCAATAAGGATTCGATGGTTTTCTCGCCTTCGGGAAGGGCGGCGGTTGGATTACTGCTCTTCGGCCAGGGCTTTTTCCATGCGCTCGAACAGGCGGGCGGCGGCTTTGTCGGCATAGCCGAAATCTGGGTTCGCCCAGTTGGCAAAGGGGTGGATGGCAATGCCGCCGCGGGGCACGAACAAGCCCGTCACTTCGATGTATTTCGGGCGCATAAGCGCTATCAGGTCGTTCATGATAACGTTCGTCACGTCCTCATGGAAATCGCCGTGGTTGCGGAAACTGAACAG
>DMNP01000309.1 GCA_003452695.1 Eggerthellaceae bacterium | reverse complement strand
GGCCCGCGCTGCTGCAAGCGCACGGGATACGTCTCCATCCTCACGGCCGTGCCCTACATAAACATGACGCTCGACGCGAACATGCAGCTTCCCGACAAGGTTACCTGCACCTTCTTCGACCGCAACGCCGAGTGCCGCAAGCGCGAATGCCCGTTTTTCCCCAACGCCGATCCCGAGATTGCGGCGAAATACCAGCCGAACCAGGCACTTGCCCGGTAAGCTGTCTGGTCGTGCCAAGCGCTTGCTTTTTCGATTTTTGCAAACAATTTCCTGTTTTGCCTTCGAGAAAGATTCCAGATATACGCCTGCGGGGACCATATTGCCGATGGCCTGCAACTCGGACACAACCGGAATTACCCCATGCGGTGCTCGTTGACAAGCTTGGGTTGCGAATCTCGTGTCGTGCTACTTCGAGGTTGATGTATCGTCCTGTTTCGACGTTGCCTCGTCCAGATAGCCATACAAGTGCATTTCGAGATGCCGAAATCGTGCGGACCCTCTGACCGCCTTCGGCGACGAGGAATGCGTCCGACTCGTTCAAAAAGCCGATGGCGGGCACCTTGTCTTCTTTGGTCATGAGCTGTACGGGCTTGCTGACGAACCGTACACTTTCCTCGATGATCCCGTCGAGCAGATCGGCCACGTTGTGCGTTATACGCTTGGCGTCGTTGGTGTTTCGCCGCAACGCAGCCGCTCGTTACCCGCCGGCGCTCCCGTTCCAGGCGCGGGCGAGTGCATCGACGCCCGGCTCGATGTCTTCGAGCGCGATGGCCGAGAAGCCGATCATCACGTTGTTTTCGGGTGCCGGCCGGCTGAACCACATGCGAGCGGTCCCGTATACCTGGGCGCCTTGCGCCGAAGCGCGCCCCAGGAGTTCCGCTTGCGACATGCCGTTGTGCACGGTGACGTACAGGTGCATGCCCGTGTCCGTTCCCGAGATGTCGATTATGTCGCCGAGCTTCTCTTCCAGGCATCTGAGCAGCTCGTCGTGACGCTTGCGGTTGCCCTTTGCGGTGCGGCGCACGTGCGCGTCCCAGAACCCGCCCGCTACGAAACGTGCGAGCACCTCCTGGTCCAGCCAGGAAACGGGTGGATGGGCGAAGTTGAACAGGCTCCAGTAGCGCGAGAGCAGCTTCGGCGGCAGCACGATATAGGCGATGCGCAGCGACGGCGAGAGCACTTTCGACACGTTGCCGAGGTATATCACGCGTCCGTAGGCGTCCAGCGATTGCAGCGAGGGAATGGGCCTCGTGGCGTAGCGGAACTCGTTGCAGCTGTCGTCTTCGATTATGTAGGCATCGTTCTTTTCGGCCCATTTCAGAAGGCGCGTGCGCGCTTCGAGGGGCAGCAGCTTTCCGGTGGGGAACTGGTGGGAGGGGGTCGTGTTCGGCCTCGTCGTGGGCGTTGCGGTAGCGCTCGTGCTCGTGGTGCTTGCCGCAACATCCGTTTCGGCCGTGAGGAAAGCGATGGATGCGGCGGTTTGGAAGCGCGTCCAGAAGCTGGCGTACCCGTTTTACCTGCTCATGTACGTTCACCTTGCGGCAATGCTCGTTCCGTCCAGCCTGATGGGCGGAAACTCGCTCGCGAACCTCGTCGTGTACACCGTCGTGGTCGCAGCATACGCGCTTCTGCGCTTGGCCAAGGCGAAGCGCGGCTCTTAAAGCTGCTCGGACATGATCTCGTCGGTCTTCGTGCCGCGCGCTTTCGCGCACTTCGCTACCCACCCGCCGAGCGCGATGAGGGCGATGGCGTTGGGCAGCACCATGAGCTGGTTGAACATGTCCTGAAGCTCCCAAACCAGGTCGTTTTGCAGGAGCGACCCCATGAAGACGAACGCGATGCCGATTACGGAGTACACGATGACGGGTACTCGTGCATCGCGCTTGCGGAACAGCCATCGCACGTTCAGCTTGCCGAACAGGTTCCACGACAATATGGTCGAGAATGCGAAGAACAGCAGGCAGATGGCCACGAACACGTTGCCGCCGCCCGTCGAAAAGAACGCGCCGAACGCGAGCTGAGCCATGTTGGTCTTCGAGATGCCGACTGCTTTGGCGAGTGCGGCCGGGTCGGACAGGTCGGCATTGGTGAGCACGGTCTCGCCGCCGGCGTCGACGAGCTCCCCGGAGGCGTTCAGCGTGTACCCGTCGGCGATGGCGTTGCCCTCCGCCGCGACGAACTCTGCCACCGTGCCGTATTTGCCCGCGTTCTCGTAAGCGGTTGCGAGCGGGCCATCGCCTACGTAGAGCACGCTTATGACGACGAGCGCTGTCATGGTCACCACGACGATGGTGTCCACGAACACGCCGATCATGGCGACGACGCCCTGCTCGTGCGGGTCCTTCACCTTGGCGAGCGCATGCGCGTGCGGCGTGGAGCCCATGCCGGCCTCGTTGGAGAACAGGCCTCGGGCAACGCCGTAGCGCATGGCCTCCTTGACGCCGGCGCCGATGATGCCGCCGGTGGCAGCCGAGGGATCGAAGGCGCCGACGAAGATCATCTTGAAGGCGGGGATGATCTGGCCGGCGTTCATGCAGATGATGACGATGCTGCCAAGGATGTAGATGACGGCCATGATGGGGACGAGCTTCTCGGTGGTGGAGGCGATGCGCCCGAGGCCGCCGAAGAAGATGAAGGCCGCAAGGCCGGCTATGGCGAGGCCGGTGTAGAGCGGGGCAATGTCGAAGGCGGAGGTGAAGGCCACGGCAATGGAGTTGGACTGCACCATGTTGCCGATGAAGCCGAGGGCCAGGATGATGGCGATGGAGAAGAAGACGGCGAGCGGCTTGCAGTTTAGGCCGTTGGTGATGTAGTAGGCCGGGCCGCCGGTCACGTGGCCCTTGTCGTCGTGGGTTTTGAAGAGCTGGGCGAGCACGGCTTCAGCGAAGATGGTGGCCATGCCGAAGAAGGCGGCTATCCACATCCAGAAGATGGCGCCGGGACCGCCCATGGCGATGGCCGTGGCCGCGCCGGCGATGTTGCCGGTGCCGACCTGGGCCGCCACGGCCGTGGCGAGGGACTGGAAGGAGGTCATGCCGGCTTTGCCGGCGCGTTCGCCGTGGAGCGAAAGGCCGTGGAAGGTGAACCGCATGGCTTGGCCGAATTTTCGGATTTGGACGAAGTTCAGCCTGAAGGTAAAGTAGATGCCGACGCCGACGAGCAGCGGAATGAGGCCCGTGATGCCCCAGAGCCAGCTGTTGATGGACTGCACGAGCGCAGTCATCTGGTCCATGAGAGAAGCATTGTCCATTCGAAGAGACCCCCCGTTGAAGGATGCGCTGTTCAGCCGTCGCTCCCCTGGGCTAGCCAGCCCGCTTCGCCGGAACGGCGCGGACGGCGGCTGTCTGCCGAGTAGGCCTATAAACACTATATGTCTGAGCCTGCGGGGTCAATTGCGGAACGGAAATTGGCCTGTTCCTTCGGGCGGGGGCTCGTCGGGGGGCCGGTCGCATTCTACCCCCGCTGCCGGAAGCGGGCGGGGCAGGTAGAGAGCTGGCGGAGCAGAGGGGCAGGCGGTTTCCGCAGGACAACGCGCTCTGATCGGCAAAAAAGATGTTGACGCCCGCCCAGCAGAGGCATAAAAGGGCGACCTCCGCTTGATGCGCTGGCGGGATGCGAAAGAAATTTTGCAGACCACAAAAAAAGTGTTGACAGTGGAGGCCGGAAAGAATACTTTCCGATTTTGCCGGTTGTCGCAGCCGGGCTGA
>DMNP01000314.1 GCA_003452695.1 Eggerthellaceae bacterium | reverse complement strand
AGTACATCGCCGTCATGGGCGGCGTGGACTGCATTGTCCTGACCGGCGGGGTGGGCGAGAACAGCGTGAAGATGCGCCGCATGATCTTCGCGGGCTTGCAGACCATGGGCATCGTGCTGGACTACGAGAAGAACCGCACCGGCCCGCGCGAGCGCGAGATTTCGGCCGACGATTCCGAAGTGCTAATCGTCATCATCCCCACCGATGAAGAGCTGATGATAGCCCACGACACGTACGAGCTCGTGCACGACCTTATCGACGACCCCAGCATCGACTACGACGAGAGCCTGCTGTTCTACTAGCGGGCTTCGTTTCCCCGAGTCGTCCCGCCCGCCGTCCGCGCCGTAGCCGGCGAGCTTGAGAGTCATGCAAATATGTGCAATCGCATGTGGCGAGAATTCACGGTTGCGCGGGGCGGGGCGTGTCCTATAATTCGCGTGTGGAAATGCGAGGAGGGGACATATCCGCCCAGTTTGCGGCGCTTATGGAAGCCCACGGCGGCGTGGTGCGGCGGGCGCTCGTGGCCGCTGCCGTGGTGCTTGCCGTTGCGGGCGTTCTGGAAGCCACGCTCTTCAACATCAATTTCTACCTGACGATGGGCTACGACGAGGTAAGCCTGAATGAACGGCTGAGCCTGGGGCAGGACGAAAACGACTGCTATCGCCTGACCGAGTTCGACCATACGCTAGAATTCCAGAACCTGGACATGCCCGTGCACAACGTGCACATCGACCTTGCGGGATGGCAGCCCGCGCAGCTGTTGCATTTCGATATCAGCTTCTCGGACGAGGCGCATCTTACCTATTTCGGCGATACGGAATACACGACGGGCGTGCCGAACGCGGTGGTGTCCACGATATCGCCCGAGAGCATGTACGTTCACCTCAGCCCGTCGGGCAACGTGCACAACCTGAGCATCGAGCTGATAGACGATGGGGAAGTGTCCTATCCGGTGCGGCTTGCGGGCATATCGCTGAACGCTCCCGAGCCCTTCGTGTTCAACACCGGCCGGTTCTGGGTGGTCTTTACGGTCATATATTTGGGCTATTTGTTCCGCCCGCGTTCCCAGGTATATCGGATCGGGCTGCGCGAGGAGCCGCAGTTCACCAAACGGGCGATTATCGCAGCCCTTCTGGTGGAAATGTATTTCGTGTCGTCGTTTCTGTTCTTGGGGTCGAACCTGGTGGGCGTTGCCGCGAAATCGTACAACTACGGTGCGTGGGATGGCGAGAGCATCGTGAACGTGTACGACGCGGCGGGCGAGAACGCCCAGCAATACGCCATGCTCGCCCAGGCGTTGGCGAAGGGGCAGCTGTATCTGGACGAAGAACCGCCGGCATGGCTGGCCGAGATGGACGATCCCTACGACAAGGGCGCGCGCGACGAGGCGCAGAAGTCGTCGGGAGGCGACTATCTGTTCGACGTGGCCTATTACGACGGGCACTACTACGTGTATTTCGGCATCGTGCCCGAGCTGTTGTTCTACCTTCCGTTCTATCTGCTTACCGGACAGAGCTTCCCCACGGCCATCGGCATCCTGGTGGCCATGCTGGCGTTCATGTGCGGCTGCACGGCGCTGCTCGACCGCTTTGCGCGGCACCATTTCAAACGCGTGAGCCTGGGCATGTTCCTGCTGCTGCAGATTCCGCTCGTCATGTGCTGCGGAGCGCTGTACTTGGTGAAGTTCCCCACGTTCTATTCGCTGCCCATCATGTGCGGCCTGGCGTTTTCGGTGTGGGGTTTCTACTTCTGGATGCGCGGACGCGTTTCCGAGCGGCCCGAAGGCTGGTACCTGGCGGGATCGCTGTGCATGGCGCTCGTGGCAGGGTGCCGTCCGCAGCTCATGGCCCTGTCGCTGGTGGCGCTGCCGCTGTTCTGGAGGCGCTACATAACGTGCCGCGAGCTGTTCACCGCGCGGGGCGCGCGCCACTTCGCCTGCCTTATCGCGCCCTACGTCCTGATCATGGCCGGTATCGGTTGGTACAACTGGGCGCGCTTCGGGTCGGTCACCGATTTCGGCGCGAACTACAACCTTACGGTGCACAACATGACCAAGCGCGGGCTGGCGCTCGGACGCATCGCGCCCGCCATATTCGCCTATTTCCTGCAACCGCCCTGTGCCGACGGCACGTTCCCCTTCATCCAGGCAGTGCCCTTCGACACCACCTTCATGGGGCAAACGGTGCGCGAGCCCACGTTTGGTGGCGTGCTGGCCTGCTTGCCCGTGCTGTGGCTTCTGCTGTTTGCCTATCCCATACTGCGCTTGCGCCGTGAACACCATCCGACGAACACGGTAGCGGGTGTTATCGTTGCGCTGCTTGCAAGCGGTGTTATCGTGGCCCTGTTCGATGCCGAGCTGGCGGGCATCTTGCAGCGGTACTACGCCGATTTCACTTTCATGTTCCTGGCCGCAGTCATATTGCTGGCCTTCATAGCCAACGAGCGGTTTGGAACCGATACGCGTCTGGGCAGGGAGTTCTGCCGTGCCCTTTCGGTGCTGGTGGCGGTGTCGCTGCTCTACAGCGTGCTGCTGTGCTACGTGCCCGAAACGGGCTGGTATTCCGATGTGTACGACTGGGCGTACCATAACATTGTCGAAAGCTTCGAGTTCTGGACCTGATCGTCAAGGAAGGGGCGGTTGGTGGACATGGATAAGAGGGTTGCCATGATGGAAGGGTCGCAGTACAGCGGCTATGTGTACGACCTGCCGTTGAACAGCGACAATGCACCTGGCGGCATTATCGTGTACTATGCGGACGGCGACGAGGAGATAATCCACGTCAACCAATACGTCGTCGACCTGTTCGAATGCGATTCGGTCGAGGACTTCATGGCGCATACCAAGGGCAGCTTCCGCAGTTTCGTTCACGCAGAAGACATCGACGCTGCAGAGGACAGCATTTGGGGGCAGGTGGGAAAGCACGACAAGCTCGACCACATCTACTACCGCATAGAAACCAAGAGCGGCCGCCTGGTGAACGTGGAGGATTTCGGGCGCCTCGTGGAAACTTCAAATGGCCGGCCGGTGTTCTACGTGTTCATCATCGAGATGATGCAGCGGGGCACGATCGATTGGCTTACGGGCCTGCCGAGCATGGTGCGATTCCACGAGCTGGCCGAGCTTGGATCCGATGCCATAAGGGGCCGGGGAGAGCACCCGGTTGCAGTTGCGCTCGACCTTGTCGGATTGAAGTCTTTCAACACCGAATACGGCCGCGCCGAAGGCGATAGCCTTCTCTGCGCCTTTGGCGACGTGATACGCAAGCATTTCGGCAGCGAAGCCTGCTCGCGTTTCGGAGAAGACCATTTCTATGCGTTTTCGTCCGATGTTGGAATCGACGAACGGATTGCTTCGCTGTTCGACGACTTCACCCGTGTGAACGATGGGAAGGTTCTGCCGATTCGCGCGGGCGCGTATATTTGCGAGCCCGAAGACGACATCGTCGCCGTGGGATTCGATCGGGCAAAGATTGCCTGCGACCTGGACCGCAAGACGTGGCGTTCGCACCTTATGTGGTTCGACGACGACATGCGCTCGGAAACGCGCTTGCGAATTCACCTGCTCGACCATGTGGACGCAGCCATGTCCGAAGGCTGGATTCGCCCCTTCTACCAGCCCATCGTGCGTTCCTCGACGGGCAACGTGTGCGGCGAGGAAGCTCTCGCACGCTGGATCGACCCCGAATTCGGCCCCCTCTCTCCCCAACAGTTCGTTCCCGTGCTCGAAGAGGCAGGGCTGCTGCAGAAGCTGGACCTGCATATCATCGGATGCGTGCTCGACGACATGCTGACCAAGCAGGACCGCGGCGTGCCGGTCGTGCCGGTGTCGGTGAACGTGTCGCTGCGCGATTTGAGGTCCTTGGACATCGCCGCCGAGCTGGTGCGGCGCATGGACGAGAAGGGTCTGCCGCACGGGCTGATACGGGTGGAGTTCACCGAATCGGCCGCATCCAGCGATCCCGCCGAATTCAAGCGGCAAGTGAAGTCTTTGCGCGATAGCGGGTTCAAGGTATGGATGGACGACTTCGGCAGCGGCTACTCGTCTTTGTACACGTTGCAGGAGTTCGAATTCGACCTGGTAAAACTGGACATGGGCCTGGTGAAGAGCGTTCATAGCGAAAAATCGCGCAAAATCGTGGCGGGCGTGGTCAGCATGGCGGCCAAGATCGGCCTGAGCACGCTGGCCGAGGGAGTGGAAACACGCGAGCAAGCAGTGTTTTTGGAGAGCATGGGCTGCAACATGCTGCAGGGCTTCTACTATTCGCAGCCCCAACCTCTGCAAATCGTGATGGGCCGCTACAAGCGGGGTGCCGGCATTCCGCGCGAACGCAACAACGAATTCGAGTACTGGAACGCCGTGGGCGATGTGGACTTGCTGGACATAACGTCGAACGTGGACGGACGTGCCGTGGATGGCACCCCGCTTTCGGCGTTTCCGAGCGGCGTCATGGAGCGCCGCGGCGACACCTGGAGCTTGTTGCGTGCAAACGATAGCTACCGGCAGTTCCTGGACAACGGCGGGGCCATACCCCTGTCGGAACCCAACCTGCAGACGCTCGTCTTTGCGCATGGAGTGGATGTCGAATACGGAGAAGCCGCAGAGCGCAGCCTGAAAACAGGGATGTGGGAGCGCATTGCAGGGCGCATGGAATATGGAACGGGGCTGCAATTCTACACGCGCCCGGTGGCGTCGACGGCCGATGCCGATGCGTTCGTGCTGGCGTCGGTGCCCACGATGCTCGGGACGGCGCTCGGTTCGTTCGGCGATGTGCCGGTTGCCTATGCGGTGCTGCGGGTCGTTTTGAACGATGCCGGCACCGAGGTGGTCGATGCGGAATACGTGTATGCCAACGAAATGTACTGCACGTGGTGCGGCTACGACGCTTCGGACATTGCCGGCAGGTCGTATCAGGTGCTCAGCGAGGGTCGGGGATCGGTCTGGTTTCCCTATTGCTATCGTGCTGCAGTGCTCGGCGAAGATGTGCACGATGTGCTGTACGGGCCGCAGGTCGGCCATTGGCTCAGCTTCAACATGGCGCCGTCTCCGGTGGAGGGCTGTTTGGTCTTCGCTTTCACCATCGTGGACGACGAGCACCGCGAACGCGAGGAAATAATCGTCAGCCGCGATACATCCGACCTGATAATTGGCATCGCAAGCGCCTTCAACGGCGAAAAGAGCTATGAGGATTCCATGAACGACGTGCTGGAAATGGTCAGCCGCACGGTGCATCCCGAGCGGTTGTACATCTTCGAGCGGGGGGAATCGACTACGAGCAGCACCTTCGAGTGGTGCGCCGAAGGCGTAGAGTCCAACATTGCGATGCTGCAGGGCAAGAACAACGAGGATTTCCGGACGTGGGAGCGCCTGATGAAGCGCGGCGATGCGCTCATGATCCCCGACGTGTCGCAGCTCCAGGGCATCGACGAGGTGCTGCGCCGCCGTTTCGAGAGCCACGGCATCAAGCGGATAATGGCCGTTCCGCTGCTGAACGGCGACGAGCTGTTGGGGTTCCTGGTGGCGGACAACTATCTGATAGACGAAGGGTTCGACGCGAAGCGCCTGCTGGAAACCGTGGGGCCGTTCATAAGCGCCCGAATAGCCAACCACCATCTGATGGAAGTGCTGGAAAGGGCGGGCACGCACGATGGCCTTACCGGCTTGCTGAACAGGCGTGGCATCGATGCAGCCATAGCCGAGCAACTGGAAGGCAATCCCGAGGCGCCGTTCGTGCTTGCGCTTATGGACGTGGACGACTTCAAGACGCTTAACGACAAGTTCGGTCATACGGTGGGCGACGACATGCTGCGGGCGCTCGCGGAACTGGTCGTGGACATGTTGCCTGCCGGCTCCATCGTGGGGCGCAACGGCGGTGACGAGTTTCTTGCGCTGCTGTATGGCGAAAGCGTTGCCCGCGCCGACGAGCTGTTCGGATCCCTGTCAGCGGCTCCGAAGGGCTGCGAGAGCGGGGGCGTGTGCTATCCCGCTTCCCTGTCCATCGGCTATGTGGAATACCCCCTTCAGGTGGACAGCCTGAAGAGCGCCTACACCAAGGCCGACGTCGCCTTGTACGCCGTGAAGCTTACGGGCAAGTCGGGCTGCATGCGCTATTCGCCCGAGATCGAAACCCACTACCGCACGCTGCTCGGGTTCTCGTCGCGCGATGTGGCTGAAAACATCCCCGGCGGAATACTGGTGCATACCGCAAGCCAGAACTCGGAAATCCTGTTCGCAAACGACGAGCTGCGCGAGATGCTGGAATGCGACAGCCTGTCGGACCTTATGGAGTTCACGGGCGGCAGTTCCCGCGGCTTCGTGCATCCCGACGATTGGCCGCGCGTGCGCCAGGCGCTCGACCGCCAGGCAGAACTGGGCGCGGAGGGCGCGAAGGGTTTCAGCAACTACCGCATCATGACCAAGTCGGGGAAGGTGATGCGCGCCGCTGCCAACAGTCGTCTCGTAGAGGTGGACAGGATTGGCAAGGTGTTCTATGTCATTCTCGTGAACCGAGACGAACGGACCGGTGCGTAACCAGGGCGCCCATGCGGCAATTGGATAAACGCTCGTGCCTCGCTTCTACCACCAGCTGGAGCGCAACTGGCGATTGCGGTTGGCACATGCACGCGAGGGACGTGCGAACCCTGTAACGCCTGCGGCTTGTTTTCTTGTGCGCGAGGGTTCGAGAGGCGCGGCGGTCTGCGTCGTTGCGCTAGAATAGCAGACGATGTGTTCGAAAACCGTGATAGGAGGTTCTTATGCTATCTCGTCGTAAACGGAACATCGGATTGGCCCTGGCGCTGCTCTTGTGCGCACTGGGCATTTGCCTTGTGGTCGGTGGCGCGCTATCCGGACATTCGCCGGATGCGGTGTCCCGCGCATATGCCGCAACGGGCCAGGAGGCATCGAGCGCACGCCAGGCGCTCGAAGCGGCGGCCCCGCTGGCTTCGGGGGATGCCCTTCAAGCCCAGACGGCCAAGAAGGTAAAGAAAGCCAAACCCGCAAAGCCCACGGCCAAGCAGCTGAAGGCCTTCAAGAAGGCCAGCGCCGATTTCTCCATCCAGCTCTTCCAGCGCTGCGTGGCGGCCAAGGGCAAGAATGCGAACGTGACCGTTTCGCCCATGTCGGTGATGAACGCGCTGGCCGTTACGGCCAACGGAGCCGCTGGCAAGACTGCGGCGCAAATGCGCAAGGTCATTGGCGGCGGAGCATCGCAGGCGCGCATCAACAAAAACCTCAGCTGGTACAACAGCAAGCTCGTTAATTCCAAGAAGGCTCGGCTGAAAAGCGCAAACGCCCTTTGGTACCACGAGTGCGACACGCTGAAGATGAAGAAGGCGTTCGTGTCGACCGTCCGGCGCGCCTTTAACGCGAATGTTCAATCCGCGGACTTCGCCAACCCTGCCACGGTCGATAGCATAAACGCATGGGCCGCGGATAACACCGACAACATGATCAAGCGCATCGTGGGCCAGCTGCAGCCCGAAGACCGGCTCGTCATAGCCAACGCCTTGTGCTTTGACGCCGAGTGGCTTACCCCTTACGACAAGGGTTCTGTGCGCAAGGCCGCCTTCCATGCCGCAAACGGCAAGAAGCGCAAAGTGGATATGATGTACGGCACCGAGCAGTCCTACATAGAAACCGACAATGCGACTGGCTTCATCAAGCCCTATGCCAAAGGCTACAGCTATGTTGCCCTGCTGCCGAACAAGGGAATGAACGCGAAGTCGTACGTCGCGTCGCTTACCGGCGACTCCTTCCGCAAGGCTATAGCCGGCGCCAAGCGCGCGGTCGTACGCACTGGCTTGCCGAAGTATTCCCTTGATTACGACAACGACAACATGCAAAGTCAGCTGGCCGCCATGGGCATGCCCCAGGCATTCGCCCCGAACGCCAACTTCTCGAAGATGGGCAAGGACACCTCCGGCAATTTGTACCTTGGCCAGGTAGTGCACAAGACCAAGATCGACGTTGACGAGCAAGGCACCAAGGCGGCAGCGGTAACGGCAGTCTTCGTGAAAGCAAGCTCCGCTTTCATCGGGGATGTTAAGAGCGTGGTTCTGGACCGCCCGTTCGTCTACGCCATCGTCGACAACGCCACGAAGCTCCCCATCTTCATAGGCACGGTCAGTGATCTTTAAGGTACGCCGTTCTACGAACGGCGT
>DMNP01000342.1 GCA_003452695.1 Eggerthellaceae bacterium | reverse complement strand
GTGAACGGCGCGAGCGTGATCATGCGCCTGGGCGTTGCCACCACCATCCTGGTCGGGGCAAACCTGATAGCGTCTGGCCAGATCGATTTCATGATGCTGTTCATGTTCCTGCTGGTCATTACGCGCGTCTATGCGCCGTTCGACCAGAGCCTGACCATGATTGCAGAGGTGTTCCTCTCGCAGGTTTCGGCAAACCGCCTGATGGAGATCTACGACACGCCGACGGCTGAAGGTGCGATGGCATTCGAACCTGCAGGGCACGACATCGTGTTCAAGGATGTGGGCTTTTCCTATGGCGACGAGCGGGTGCTCGGGGGCGTCAGCTTCGTTGCTCGCGAAGGCGAGGTGACTGCGCTGGTCGGGCCGTCGGGGTCGGGCAAGAGCACCTGCGCGCGCTTGGCAGCGCGCCTATGGGATGCCACAGAAGGTGCCATCGAAGTAGGCGGCGTGAACATCGCCGCAATCGACCCCGAGGTGCTGCTCGCCGACTACTCGATGGTGTTTCAGGATGTGACATTGTTCGACGACACGGTGATGGAAAACATTCGCCTGGGCAAACACGGCGCCACCGACGAAGAGGTGCGCGCAGCCGCTGCCGCGGCCAACTGCGACGAATTCGTAGACAAGCTGCCGCAGGGCTACAACACTCCCATCGGAGAGAACGGCGCACGGCTTTCGGGCGGCGAGCGTCAGCGTATCTCGATTGCGCGTGCGCTGCTGAAAGATGCGCCCATCGTGCTTCTCGACGAGGCGACGGCCTCGCTCGATGTTGAAAACGAGACGAAAGTGCAAGGCGCGCTCTCGCGCTTGCTGACAGGCAAAACCGTACTCGTCATCGCACACCGCATGCGCACCGTCGAAGCTGCCGACAAGATAGTCGTGCTCGATGACGGCCGGGTAATCGAGGAAGGCGCACCCGCGGATCTGCTCGCCCGCAAGGACGGCACGTTCGCCCGCATGCACGCGCTGCAGTCCGCAAGTGCCCGATGGACCCTCTGACCCCGCAAGCATGATCATGCGGCAAAGCGAACGGCCGAGCGAGCAAATCTCGTCCGGCCGTTTTTCTGTCTGCGAGCAAAAGGGCCACTAAGCCGCGACGACTGCATGGCGCTTCGACTTGAAACAAACGGCCGACACCCGCTTTAGGAGAGCGGTGCCTTGCGTGTTGGTTGCTGTTGTTCCATGTTGATTCTAACTTCAAAAGCGCAGGTTATCAGCCTGTTGGCAACAACCGCTTTTCGCTAACTGTTTATCCCTCCGAGCGAAGGCGCAGAGCTTTGGTTGAACAGCCCGGGCTCTGCCGGCGTGCAGCAAATTCAGCAGTCGCCTCATAACTAGAGAGTATCCCTAGTCATGATATCTATGCCTTTGTCTTCGCAGTATGATAAGCATGCTTTTAGCAACGCGTCGAAATCGGACTCGATCACTTGCCAGACGATTTCGCGGTCGACGTCTCCGTAAGCGTGCGCGAGCCGGTTGCGCACGCCCCGCGCTCCGACAGAGTCAAAACCGTATTTCGATGCCGTATCGGCCTCGACGCGCCCCGCTTCTTCAGCGACGCGAAGCACCCTGTTCATTATGCCCTCTGCCATAAGGTCTGTTTTGTCATCAGGCGGATCGAGGAATTTTTCGCGCGTCAAGTCCACAGCTTCGATTTGCCGTTTCGTCAGAACGACGACGTCGTAAATCTCCTGCACTTTCCCAAGATCAGTGCTCTTCGCGCTCATATATCAGTACCTTGTCCCTCTCGATTGCCGAAGCCAGTTCCTTGTTTTTTATAATCCTTGACGTAACCGCATCGACCTGCCGGCCAGTCCGTCGCTCCACTTCCTTGCAGAAGTGCTCGAGGTCGTGCAGGTTGAATTTCTTGCTCCTGTCCAGCACTAGCCGCAAATCGACATCGCTGTCTTCGTCGGCGGTGCCCCGAGCTATCGACCCGAAGAGATAAACCTGCTCGATTGCCGCGAACTGTTCCGCAGCAATCGAGACAGATTCCCGCACGATTGCCGCGACGTCCGAGGTTGCTGGGGCTTTCGCACCACGAACGAGGGTCAGGATCTCGCCCAGGTTGGCCTCTATCGCCTTTAGGCGGTCGTTATCGCGGCGGCAACGCTCTGACTCGATGCCAAGTTGCAGGAAATGGAGGAACGCATCCGTCTTGCGCATGCCCGTCTTCGCAGCGTAGGATTCGATTTCCGTCATTACCGCCGTCGGCAATCGCAACGAAATGGGCACCCGATTCGCAATGCTGACGCTTTTGCTCATGGATTCCCCCTCCTCATTAGTATTGCAATTGTATCACATTCGGGGAGGATATGACCTTAACTCAATGCACCGGCGTCGCTACATGAAACTATTCATTTCTATGTACTCTTCTGCAATTAATTCAATTCGGTAGTGAGAAGTCTGTATGGGAAAGGCGTTCGGCATATGCCAGACACTTGGAATAAAAGAAATACCCGGCGGTGAAGCCGGACACTGCACATTTCCGTGGCGCCCCCGGGCCGATTCGAACGGCCGACACCCGCTTTAGGAGAGCGGTGCTCTGTCCCCTGAGCTACGGGGGCGTGCAGCGTATTGTAGCACGCTACGCCAAGATTCAACAGCTTGCATTCAACGCACATCATGCAGCCGATGCGCCATCGATGCACCCACGATCGCTGGTCGCTGTGCGCGGCCCGCCCGGCACACGGGGCGGGGAGAGGGG
>DMNP01000146.1 GCA_003452695.1 Eggerthellaceae bacterium | reverse complement strand
CCCCTCTGCCCGCCCCGCCGCTGGCCCGACCGTGAAAAGCAACGCCCCACCCTTCACGAGGGTCACTGGCTTGCCGCTAGGCACGGCGCGCGGTGTCCTGCTTCACCCATGGAGTATACTGAACCAGCATCGAACCTGTGTTGAAGGGAATGGACACCGCACATGATAGCGCTGGTAATCGGCGGGGCGTCTTCGGGCAAGAGCGCCTTTGCCGAAAAGCTTGCCCTCTCGTTTCCGGGCCCCCACGTGTACGCTGCCACGATGCGCCACGGCGATGCCGAAACGGAGCGCAGGATAGCGCGCCATCGGCGCATGCGCGAAGGCGCAGGCTTCATAACAGCCGAAATAGCCGATGGGCAACCCTGCCCGCGGGAAGGCCGCACGGTGCTGCTGGAAGATCTGGGAAACCTGGTGGCGAACGATCTGGACAAGGCTGTCGAAGAGGTTTTATCGTTCGACAACGCCGTGTTCGTCGGAAACGACGTGGGGCGCGACGGCTACGATTACGGCGAGTTCACGCGGGCCTACATCGAACGCATCGGCGCGTTGTCGTGCGCCATAGCACAACGGGCAGACCTGGTCGTCGAAGTGGTTGCGGGCATTCCCCGCATCGTAAAGGACGCGAGCGGCCGCCGAGCGGAACCCGCATTGACCAGCAATCCCGCAACCTGCGTAAAGGAACCCGGCAGCACCGCAAACGGGGAAACGAGGAAAGGAAGCGCATCCATGGTCCTTATAACGGGCGGCATCGCAACGGGCAAGCGCAGCTATGCGCACAGCCTGGGCTTTACGGAAGACGATATCGCGTTCATACCCGAACGCGGGCTGCCCGAAGAGCTGCCCTCCATCGACGATCTGGCCGAACGCCCCGTGGTCATCTGCACCGACATCGGCGCCGGCATCGTCCCGCTCGATCGTACCGAGCGCGCATGGCGCGAGGAAGTCGGGCGGCTGACGTGCGCCTTGGCCGAGCGAGCGGACGCGGTGGTGCACATGGTGTGCGGTATTCCCTCGGTTTTAAAAGGCGTCCCGCATGAAGGATAGCGTGCACATTCCCGACATGGAACTCATCATCATCAGGCACGGGCAGACACCCGGCAATGCCCTGCGGCAGTATGTGGGCGCAGTAGACCAGCCCCTCAGCGAAACCGGACGAGCCGAGGCCCGGGCTGCCGGCACGCATCCCGAGGTGAAGCGCGTGTACGTGTCCTCCCTGCAGCGCACGCACGAAACCGCTGCGATCATGTTCCCCGATGCCGAGCAAGTAATCGTCGACGGCATCCAGGAAATGGATTTCGGCGCATTTGCGGGACGCAGCGCTGCCGATATGGAAGACGATGACGAGTACCGCGCATGGGTGGATGGCATGTGCCTGGGCCAATGCCCGGGGGGCGAGAGCATGGACATGCTGTGCGACCGCGTGTGCTCGGCGCTGGAAAACCTGCTGCGATCCGCCGCAGCGCGGGGCGAGCGGCTCGTCGTGCTCGTGGCGCACGGCGGCACGATGATGGCCGGGCTGACCAAGCTATCCGACGACAAGCGCTCGTATTGGGAATGGAACGTGGGCAACTGCAAGGGCTATCGCGTCGACGTGGACCTGTCGGGTCCCGCCGTGCATTTCACGCAGGTACGCCCCTACGATCCCGCCGACCCATCGCCCTTGCCTACGAATGCACGATGACCACGTCGCCGATTTCGCAGATGTCGTAGAGCGATTGCGCCATGGCGGGAGGCAGGTTCACGCAGCCGTGGCTGCCGTAGCCCTGGGAATACATGCTGCCGCCAAATGAAGGCTGCCACGAAGCATCGTGGAACCCGATGCCATTGCCCTCGAACGCCATCCAGTACTGCACCATGGTCTCGTATATCTTCCTGCCGTGCTCGTAGCCGATGAGCTTCGACGGGCTTTCCTTGTTGTTGATGTACCACACGCCGGGAACGGTGTCGTGTTCGCCATCGGGAGACCCCGTAATGCACGCCGTCTCCCAGATGATCTGACCGTTATCGCCATAGAAGCGCACGTATTGCTCGGACAGGTCCACGTCTAGATAGCGCGTGCCCCAATCAGGCGACCCCGCGCCCCTGAACGCCACAGCGGTCGAAATGCAGGGCACCTCGATTTGCGTCTTCGCACCAGCTTTCACGCCTTCGATAAGCGCATCCCGCAATGCGTCGACGTCTATCTCCCAGCCATACGAGCCCCCGCGCACGGATATCTGCTTGCCATCGGGGCGCGTATAGTTGCGCTCGCTGCCCACCGTGTTATACGAGCTCGCCAGCTCTTCGACCCATGCGTTCAGCCCCTCCTCGTTGAACGTTACGGCGAAGTTCTCGTCGATGGTCACGAATCCCGAAAGGGCTTCGCCGTTCACCTCGCCCACGTTCTGGCCGTCCAAGACAAGCGTCAGATCGGCCGAAACCAGACCCGATGCTATCTGCGCCGCATCGATAAGCCGCTGGTCGTTCGAGAAGACGGTGGGCTGTATGCGCTGTTCGTCGTCGAGCACGACCTTGGACTGCAACTCCGGCACCGCCTTGGTTATAACCGCCACCACGGCATCGGGGTTCAGCTGCGTGCCCTGCTCTTCGGGCTTCACCTTGAAGGCCTTCGTCGCCTCGTCGTACATGATGGTGGCGTTCACCGGCGGCGTGGCGTTTTCGTTGAACTTGGCTATCTGCTCGGTAAGGTCGGCGGTCAGCGCTGCTTTGTCGTAGTCCACCTTCAGCACGCCCGTCTCGTCGTGGTCCTGACGTATGATGAGCAGAGGCCAGGCCCAGGGGTTCTGGTCGTCGTGCATGGTCTTGATGATGGCGTTCGTATCCACGTCCATGCCGATTTGCTCGGCGGTCGTGCGGTACGAGAAGCTACCGCCAATGGCATCGAGCTGGTACGATGCCGCCATGTCCTCGATAACGTCTGCAACCTCGGCATCGGTCTTCAGCGAAATGTCCTTGCCGTTAACTGCCGAATTGGGCAGGAAGCGCCCCATGAACACGACGGCGCCCACGACGTAGGCAACGAGCAGCACGCCGATGAGCACGCCGCAGGTGATGCCGAACGCTTTCAGCGCATGGCGTCGCTTGTACGATGGCACCTGTGGCGCCGGCACGAAGGAATCGGGGGCTGCCCCGCTGGCGTTCAGGGGAAAGCCCTGTGCGTTCACATCGAAGCCCGCCAACGGGTCCTCTTCGCGAATGATCTGCGGGGTTGCGGACATGTTCGGGATCTGGAGCATAGCCGGTGCGGCTGGGGGTTCCGGAATCATCTCCGCCTGGGCAGCTGCATCGGGCAATGCGACCGTCTGGTCCAGTGCGTCCGACTGCGCTGCGACCGCCTGCACCGCGCCCTCGCCCGGTTTTGCCGCAAGGGCCGCGGTCTCGCCCGCATCGTTGGCAATCGCGTCGTCGCCCGCCAGGTCGCTCAGCGCAACCGTTGCTTCCTTCTCATGTTGTTCAGTATGTTCGCTTTCTTCGCCAGCCGCCTTGTCCACCGGGGCGAGGACTGCTGTTTCGTCGTTGTTTTCGGACGCATCGGCGAGGCCGTTGTTCGCCCCGCGCGCGTGTTTTCCTCGGATTTTAGATGCCATGTGCCGCGTTTCTCATCGTGGTTTGCTGTATTGCGCACATTGTAGCAACGTGCCGTTGGTTGCTGCGCCAAAATGCAAAGGAAGCGTCATTTTGTAAGCCGAATTCACACAGAACGCCCAGACGGCCCACACGTGGTATGATTGCTGACCAAGCAACCATGCAGAGGAACCCGCCCATGACGACCTATCTCGCACATTACCAGTCTCCCGCCGCCGCGGACGTCCGCGGCTCCGGCGTGTTCGAATTCGACAGCGATGCGCGGATGGGAACCAAGGACAATCAGCGCGACGCCCGCTTGCGCATGCTCGACATATTCGGCAAAGACGCCGCATCGTGGAACATTACCAAAGTGGAGCGCAAAACTGCGAACAGCGACGTTATCGACGGACAGCTGGCCCTGGATTTCAGACCCGAGAAGAAGCGGCGCAAACGGCGCACGAAGGAGTATTGGTAATGGAGCCACGCACGAGAAAGCCGATAGCCAAGAACCGGCGCGCCTACCACGAATACGAAATCTTGGAAACCTATGAAGCTGGCATCGAGCTTACCGGCACCGAGGTACGGTCGCTGCGCGAAAACAACTGCCAGCTCACCGACTGCTTCGCGCTGATTCGCGGCGGCGAGGTATGGCTGCATAACGTGCACATAGCGCCCTATTCGAACGGCAACATTGCAAACGTCGACCCCGACCGCAAGCGCAAGCTGCTGCTGCACAGGCGCGAGATACGCCTGCTGGACCAGAAGACGCGCGAGAAGGGCCTGACACTCGTGCCGGTATCTATGTATTTCAAGGAAAACTCCCTGGTGAAGGTGGAGTTGGCACTGGCGCGTGGCAAGAAGGTATACGACAAACGGCAGGCGATAGCCAAGCGCGACGCCCAGCGCGACATCGACCGCGCCATGAAGGAACGAAGCCGCTAGAACAGGCGCCCCGCCCCCCGAAGACGCAATTGCAAGCGAAAGGTGCAGACCATGGCAGAAGACTTCGAGACGGTAGAACTGGAATACTCCGAAGACGACATCGTGTATTACATCTTGGACGAGGACGACAACGAAATCGGCTTTGCCCTGAACGAAAACGGCCAGGAAGTCGAATACTTCTACGAGGGCTACGACGCGAGCGACTACCTTACGGAAACGGAGCTGGCGACTGCAACCCATGACATCGACCAAGAGGCAGAAGGCGATGCGATCGAACTGGAAATCGATGAAGACGACATCGTCGCCTACCTCGTGGACGAAGAAGGCAACGAAATAGGGTTCATCATCGAAGAAGACGGCGTCGAAATCGAATGCTACTACACGGATGACGAAGACGACGAAAGCGACGAAGAGGACGGTCCCGACGAAGGAGCCTCGGGCGCATCCGAGCTTTCAGACGCAACCGCCGGGAAGACGGGCGATCCCAGCTACTTGCAGAAAATGGCGAGCATTGCGGGTTTTCACGGAAATAAGGCGCGCAAGAAGGCCGAAGTGCAACTGGACAAGGCGCGGGGCACTGCCGAAGTGCAGCTGGACAAGGTGCGCGGTGCCGCCGAAAAACAGGTGGACCGCGCTGCGGAAGCCGTTGAATCCGGCGGAAAGAAGCTGAAATCGAAGCGCGAGGACATGGACCTTGGCATCACGCGCGAAGGCGTGACCCAAGCAACCGAGGACCTGAACGTAATAGCGCGCGAGGGCGCCGCCACGGCAAAGGAGCTGAAAGAAACCTACGAAGAGCTCATGGACGATTTCGGCTTCCTGCTCCCCAACAAACTAAAACGCCGCCTCCCCCACTAGCCCCCTCCCACAATCACCCCCGCAACCAGCACCCTTCGCGCCATAAGCGAGAGCCAAAGGCCGAGGTGGAGCATCACGCGCACCAAAACACCAAGCCGCAGACGCCCACGGTGAGTCAGCGAGGGCGCCCGTGGCACCCCGAATTGACGTGAAAAGCCCGCCGACGCGTACTAGCTGCTACGCGAGGCGGGCTTTGAACGGCA
>DMNP01000241.1 GCA_003452695.1 Eggerthellaceae bacterium | reverse complement strand
CGTACACGTCGCCGGTCAGGTTCGATGCATGGGTGACTACGACCAGCCGGGTGTCGCGGCGAAGCGCGTCTGCGAAGGCACCGTAGTCCAACGACCCGTCCGCGCCGATTGGCACGACCGACACGATCGCTTGGCCGGCGTCTTCCAGCCGGAACAGGGGGCGCAGTACCGAATTATGCGAAGCGGCCGTGGTCACGGCGTGGTCTCCTGGCCGCATCAGCCCGCATATCGCCACGTTCAGCGCCTCGGTTGCATTGGCGGCAAACGCCACGCGCTTCGGGCCCGGACCTCCGAACAGGTCGGATATTCGCTGGCGCGCCTGGAATACGGCCATGCCCGCGTCAATCGAGGCCCCGTGCACGCCGCGGCCCACGCCGCCGAAGGATTCCAGGGCACGTTGCACCGCTTGCACGACGCATTGCGGTTTGCGCATCGTCGTGGCCGCGTTGTCGAAGTAGATCACGGGCGCCTCCCAACACCTGTTCGCCGCGCAACGGTGTGCGCGATCGCGTTCGACGTGATCGAGCTGCGCCTAGGCGCGCACGACCACGCCGGCCTGCAGCTGCTTTTCAACGATGACGTACATGTTCGTCACCTCGCCGACGGCCAGCTTGTCCTCGATTCCGTAATGCTTCAGGCACGTGCCGCACGAGAAGATCTCGACCCCTGCGCACGCCAGCTTGTCCAAATCTTCCAAGACGGGCGACCCCTCGCAGGTAAGCTTCACGCCGCCGTTGTAGAACAGGATGCAATCGGGCAGGTCGTCTTGCTGGGTAAGCGCGAAGACGAAGGCCTTCACCAGCACCTCTCCCAGCTCGTCGTCGCCATGTCCCATTACGTTGGAGGGGACCACTACCACGCGCGGCCCGATGCCCGCACCGCCCTCGGCGGCCGCATCCGGTGCGCTTGCCGCGGTCTTCACTATCCTTACCGCAAATTCCTCTTCGGCAAGCTGTTCGCTGGAAACATCGCAGTTCTGTGATTTCGCAAAGCTTGTCAGGTTCTTCACGCTCGTCTCGTTGTCCACGAGCACCTCCAGGGTGCCCTCGTCCATCGTTGCGAGCGCCTTTTTCGCCTTCACCACCGGAACCGGGCACTTGTCCCCCAGCGCGTCTACGGTCAGCTCCATCTGCATCCTCCTTGCCCTTGCTTGCGTCCTTGGCAATGCATCGCCACGAGGCAGTGTATCATCTATGGGCCTTCATAGGCTTTCGAACACCAATGTGGGCGGGTGGCGCGTTCCGTTACTGCTCGCGGCTTGGCCAGGAGCCCTGCCCCGGGCAGGGGGATTCGGGCAAGGCGATCAGGTTGCCCTGGCCGTTTTGCGCCTATGCCGTTGGGAATGCGATTCCTTGGCAGCGGGGGCAGAGGCCTTCGAAGACGGTGTAGTGCGAATGGACGATGTAGCCCGACGATTCCTGCGCTGCCGAATCCGCTCGGGCATCGTATGGGGCAAGGGCGTCGATCATGGAACCGCACGAGGTGCAGACGATGTGGTTATGTGCATCCGTCCTGTGGTCGAAGTGGCAGCCGTCGGGCGTCTTCACCGCCTTGATGGCCCCCTCGTCGGCCAGCAGGTTGAGATTGCGGTATACCGTGGCCAGGCTCACGCGCGTGTCCTTGGCGTGCACGTAATCGTAGATCTCGTTTACGGTGGGGTGGCAATCCAGCATTTGCACGGCATCGTAGACCAGTTGCCGTTGGTGTGTGTTGCGTCTCTGTGCCATGGCCTAATCCTTTGCTGCGACATGCAGCCGCTTCAGTTGCCCTCGGAGTGGCGGTAACGTTCCCATTGAAACTTTGCGAAAAAAATCGCTTGGAAACTTGACATCCGAAACTCTTTATCGATAATGATAATCGTTCTCAATAAGAAAATCAAGCTACAGAAAGGATTTCTACTATGTCCATGATCGGTAAGGAAATCGGCGATTTCGCAGTGCAGGCCTACGTTGACGGCGACTTCAAGACCGTTACGAAACAGGACGTGCTCGGCAAGTGGAGCATCTTCTTCTTCTATCCGGCAGACTTCACGTTCGTCTGCCCGACGGAGCTCGAGGACCTGCAGAACAACTACGAGGGTTTCAAGGCTGCCGGAGCCGAGGTGTATTCGGTTTCCACGGATTCCCATTTCACGCACAAGGCGTGGCATGAGACGTCCGAGCGCATCGGAAAGGTCGAGTATCCGATGCTCGCAGATCCGGCGCATGTCCTCTCCAAGGATTTCGAGGTGCTTATCGAGGGTGCCGGCCAGGCCGAGCGCGGCGCATTCATCGTGAATCCGGAAGGCGTTATCCAGGTCTATCAGGTGAACGCGGGCGGCGTCGGCCGTAATGCCGACGAGCTGCTCCGCTTGCTGCAGGCTGCCCAGTTCGTTGCAGAGCACGGCGACCAGGTATGCCCGGCCAAGTGGCAGCCCGGTGCCGATACGTTGGCGCCCAGCCTGGATTTGGTGGGCGCTCTGTAGGGACGGCAATCGCAGCGCAAGCTGCTGGATGCTCGACGGCTATGGCGTGTAGGGCAGGCACCCCCTCCTGTTGCGTTCAGCGCGAGGTGCGGGGTGCCTTTTCCTATGCGGAACCAAATTGCGGCATGGCGGGGAGCGGGACACCTCGGCCATGGCTTACGAGGAAAAGGAGGCCAGCATGACCGATGCAGCGAAGCTCTACGATGCGGTCATCATAGGCGGTGGCCCGGCGGGCCTTACCGCAGCCCTGTATCTTGCACGCGCGCGCTATCGCGTGCTGGTGGTGGAAAAGGACCGCTTTGGCGGGCAGATAACCATCACCGACGAAGTGGTGAACTATCCCGGCGTGTTCTCTACGTCGGGCGCTGAACTTACCGAAACCATGCGCAAGCAGGCCGAGTCCTTCGGGGCGGAATTTCTGCTTGCAGAGGTTACCGCGCTCGAGATGGGCGGCGATGTTAAACAGGTGAAGACGAGCAAGGGCACGCTCGATTGCTATGCCGTGCTGCTTGCCACGGGGGCGTCTCCGCGCAAAGCCGGCTTCGAGGGGGAAGGGGAGTTCCAGGGTCATGGGGTTGCGTATTGCGCCACATGCGATGGCGAGTTCTTCACCGACAAGCAGGTGTTCGTGGTGGGTGGCGGCTTCGCTGCGGCCGAGGAAGCCGTGTTCCTTACGAAGTATGCAAGCCATGTGACGATCGTCGTGCGCAAGGAGGATTTCTCCTGCGCACCGTCCGCTTCCGAGGCGGCGAAGAACCACCCGAAGATCGATGTGCGCTACAACACGCGCATCGCGTCGGTAGCAGGCGATGCTGCCTTGCGCTCGCTTGTGCTGGAGAACACCAAGACAGGGGAACAAGAGACGTATCGGGCCGCGGACGGCGATACGTTCGGCGTGTTCGTGTTCGCGGGCTATGCGCCTGCAACGCAGCTCGTTTCGGGCATAGCGGAGACGAACGAGGCGGGCTACATCCTTACCGACGACCATCAGGCAACCACGTGCCCCGGCCTGTATGCGGCAGGCGACGTTTGCGTGAAACCGCTGCGCCAAGTGGCGACTGCGGTGGGCGAGGCGGCGACGACGGCGACGGAGATGGAGCGCTACATAAAGCAGATGCAGGAGACTGTCGGCATCGTCCCGCAGGTTACCGTGCCGGATGCCCCGGTTGCTGCCAAGGGCGCAGCTGCCAAGAGCGATGACGCAAGCGCGGGGAGCGCCGGTGGCGGGGCGCTCTTCACGGAAGATATGGTGGCGCAGCTGAATACCGTGTTCGGGCGCATGGAGAGCGCCCTGGTGCTGCGCCTGCACTTGGACGGCAGGCCCGTTTCCTCCGAATTGCGCGCCTACGCTCACGAGCTCTCATCGCTTACGGACAAGATTTCCCTCGAGGAAGCAGATACGGCAGCAGACGATGCAGACCAGCTGCCCTATGTCGAAATCTGCCGCACCGGAGGCGAAGCAACGGGGCTTGCCTTCCATGGCGTGCCGGGAGGGCACGAGTTCACGTCTTTCGTGCTTGGCCTGTACAACGCAGCCGGTCCCGGGCAGCCCATCGACGATGCCGACCGGTCCCGCATCGCTGCCATTGCGCGACCCGTGAAGATGCAGGTGCTGGTGGGGCTTTCGTGCACGATGTGTCCAGAGTTGGTTACGGCGGCACAGCGCATCGCAGCTGACAATGCCAACGTTGCTGCAGACGTGTACGACATAGCGCATTTCCCCGGACTGAAGGATGCGTACAATGTGATGAGCGTTCCGTGCCTTGTGGTCAACGACGGCGCGAAGGTCAGCTTCGGCAAGAAGACCCTTCCAGAACTTCTGGACTATCTGGAAGCCTAGACGAGCGCCGATTAGCCATGCTGTCTCAGGCCCTGCTTGGCGACGCGCTTCGCGCTTGCCAGGCGGGGCCTGAGTTCGTCAGCATTGATGAGTGCTTGCCCAGCGTGGCGCGGGCCATTCGGCAGCGGCGGGAAGAGGGGATTCGGGCTTGGCTTCGGCTTCGCTGTAGCATATGCCAGGAATTGCGCTCGCAGAACCGCCCCTGGGCAACATCGTCTTCACGCCGGAATACGAGAAGATTCCTTCCTACAACATCAACTACGACCCGAACGGCGGGACGGGGACGATGGATGACAACAACTACCTGGCCAACGAAGAGAAGATGCCTCACGACAAGAACAAGTTCACGCGCAAGGGCTACGACTTCGTCGGCTTTAAGGCGCTGCTGCCCGATGGAACGTATTATTTGTAGAAGAGCATCGTGACGAGCGCGCACAGGTTGAACAGCGCCACGCACAGCAGCATGTGCTGGTAGCCGGCGAGCCCGGGCGTCGAGGCGATGAGGCCCACATAGATGGCCGGTGCAATCGAGGTGCCTATCTGGCGGATGAGCGTGATGGTGGCGATGGCCGACGAGCTTTCGGCCTTGTCTGTGTTCTCCAGGATCATGTAGTTGGTGGGCGCTCCCATCGACATACCCATGCCGGCGCCCACGATGACGAGCCCCGCGACGAGCGTGGCGAAACACGGCGCCGCCACGGCGACGAGCGCCAGGTGCACGAGGCCTGCGCTCGATATTGCAAGCCCGGTGACGAGCACCGCTTTCGGCCCCAGCTTGTCGATGAGCTTGCCCGCCATCGGCGTAAGGACGAACGAGGGCAATCCGATGGCCAGCACGTAGAACCCTCCCGAGCCGATGGGGTCGCCCATGGCGTATTCGGCCAGCTCGGGCACGAGCACGAGCGATATGACGAAGCAGCCGATGAAAAACGACACCACCATCGTGACGACGATGGGGCGGCTGTGGAAGTACTCGAGGTGGAACACGGGGTCGGCCGCGCGCCGCTCGACCGCCCTGAATGCGACGACGGCTGCGGCGGCCCCGACGAGCGGGCCCCATGTCGTGGGCTGGGCGAGCGATTGGGCCGGCGCGGTGAAGTCGATGTCCTTCGCGCCCAAAAGCAGCAAGAGCACGAACAGCGCGAACAGGATGGAGCCTGCCACGTCCATCTTCCCATGCGATTCGTCCACCTTGCTATCGGGCAACAGCGCCGTGGCAACCACGATGACCGCGATGCAGAACGGCACGCACAGGTAGAACATCGCCGGCCAGTTCTCGAGTCCGAGCGCTCCCACGATGGCGCTTCCCACGACGGCGCCCAGCACGTTGGAGACGCCGCCGGTCACCGCCGCGATGCCAAGCGCCATGCCGCGTTTATCGTCGGGGAAGGTGGCGCCGATTTCGGCATTGGCCACCGGCAGCATGCCACCGGCGCCTGCCGCTTGCAATACGCGCCCGAAAAGCAGCAGGCCGAATCCGCCGAACGTCTTCGACAGCCCGCAGGCGACGGCGCCGATGCAGAAGATGCCCACGCAGGCCGTGAACACGCGCTTGCGCCCGCGCCGGTCGGCGAGCTTGCCGATGATGGGAATGAGCGCGGCGTAGAACAGCGTGTAGATGTTGATCATCCAAATGCCCACCGTGCCGTCGATGCCGAAGTCGGCTTGCACGACCGTGCGCGCCGGCGACACCATGCCCACGTAGAGCCCGCCGATGAGCAGGCCCACGAGGTACGTGGCCAATATCAGGCCCAGTCTTTCGTTTGCTCCTTCGGGCTTTCTCTGGGGTTGCACCGCTTCATTCCTCTTGTCGTGTTATTGGGACTTCCATATTTTCTCACAACGGAATGGGCCGTTCGCGTGGTTTCACCGTCTCGGCAAGCAACGGTCCACGCGCCCCCTCCTGTCCGACCGCCCGGCTGGCTGCATAGAGTGAACGCACCTGGCAGCGGTGCTTTATTGGTCGCTGTCTGTGGTCTGCCTGCTGCGCCTTTCATGATATGATGATTCCGTATATCGGACTCGGGGCGCTAGGAGCCATAATGATTCGCATCGTTCTCGTCGAAGACCAGACAATGCTGCGGGAATCGCTTGCCATCGCCATCGATTCGCAAGACGACATGCAAACGGTCTCTTCGCTGTCGCGGGCCACCGAGGCGCTCGACGTGGTTGCGCGCGTCCAGCCCGACCTGGTGCTCATGGACGTGTGCACCGAAGACGATGCAAGCGGCATTGCCGCAGCGGCGCACATCAAGCGCACCTATCCGGGCATGCGCGTTATCGTGATGACGGGCGTTCCGGAAATCACCTTCATCGAGCAGGCCCACGCGGCCGGCGCCGACAGCTTCGTTTACAAGAACGTGGGCACAACCGAGCTGCTCAGCATCATCCGGTCCACTATGGAAGGCTATTCCACGTTCCCCGCGGCGCAGCTGGGCGACCGCACGCTGGAAAGCCTGGACGAAGAGGAAATATCGATTCTGCGCCTGGTCTGCGAAAACAAATCGCGCCGCGAAATCGCCGACGAGCTGTACATGAGCGAAGGCACCGTGAAGCGGCGCATTTCCACCATCCTTTCGAAGACCGGCTACGATTCCATCATGAAACTTGCCGTGCACGCGGTGTCCGACGGCTACATCGTTCCCAACCTGAAATAGCATCGCCGCCCCCTCCGCGAAAGGCGGCCAGCCATATGTTGCTGCCCCCGTTGCCGCCGTTGGCCGCGCCAGCGGCGGCAACACCCATATGTGGCGGGAAGGTGACGGTTCGGTAAACTTCGCCCACGCCTGCGTTCGCATGCTATAGTACGTAGCTGTTAGCACTCGGCGGGGCTGAGTGCTAAACCGAAACAAGGCTACGATTGGCACCATGTTGAAAGGAAGGCTACAGCAATGGCTCTGAAACCGTTGGGCGATCGCGTGATCGTCAAAGCTGACGAAGTCGAGGCCCAGACCGCATCCGGTCTGTACCTGGCGAGCGAGACGAAGGAAAAGCCGACGACCGGCATCGTCGTCGCCGTGGGCGAAGGCAAGCTGGACAAGGACGGCAACAAGGTTCCCGTTCCCGTGAAGGCAGGCGACAAGGTCATCTTCGGCAAGTACGGCGGAACCGAGGTCACCTACGACGGCGAGGACGTGCTCATCCTGCGTGCCGACGACATCTACGCCATCTGCGAATAAGCGCAAACCCGGCGGTTTTCACGCAAACGCGCAGGCGGGGCAGGGGCCCAGTCGAGCGCAGGTTGCGGAAACCCGCCATCACCTGTGAAGATTCATCGAAAGGAAGCTACCAATGGCTAAAGACATCAAGTTCGAGGCCGCCGCGCGCGGCGCTCTGGCGGACGGCGTGACCAAGCTCGCCGACGCCGTGAAGGTTACCCTTGGCCCCAAGGGCCGCTACGTGGCCATCGAGAAGTCCTACGGCGCGCCGACCATCACCAACGACGGCGTGACCGTTGCCCGCGAAGTCGAACTGGAAAACCCGGTCGAGAACATGGGCGCCCAGATGGTGCGCGAGGCCGCCGTGAAGACCAACGACGTGGCAGGCGACGGCACCACCACCGCCACGC
>DMNP01000358.1 GCA_003452695.1 Eggerthellaceae bacterium | reverse complement strand
GGAGCGGTTGCGCCCGGCTCGGCGGACGATGCGGGGCCCAACTGGGCAAGCGCTTCTGAGTGCGCCGGAGCGAGGCCCGGCTGTGCAGCTGCTTCCGAGGCGGCCGATGACGAGCCAGTTGCCGCGGCATGCGAGACCGTGCGGCTGCGCCCCGCCCAATCCAGATATTCGGCAGACACGAGCGTGGCCATGGCTTCGGGATCGCAGCGCAAATCGGGGTTCACGAATCTGCCCGACTCGATTGCGGCCAGCACGCTGTGGGCAAATGCAGCCCGTTCGAACACGGCTGTCATGCAGGGAAGCCCATCGCGTTCTTCCACCAAGGCCAAATGGACCCTGCTTATAGTGCGCCCCGCCCCGAAACCGGCGGCAGCCACCAAGCATGCAAAGCGAATTGCAAAAACAATGTGAGCATCCGCTTCGGCGACCCCGCGCGATTCTTGCGGAAAGCCGTCCAAACCGGGCAGGGCAGCAACGGGCGGACGCGTGAAGCGAATGCTGACGACGCCGCGACCGGCATCGCAGTCGAAGGCGAATTCGCTTCGAAACGGCAGCTCCAGATCGTCCAGCAGCGCGGCAAGGCGCGTGCGCACATCCCAATCGCTGCACCGCGGGGCCCATGCCCCCAGCACTCCCTGGTGGATGTTCGGCGCAACGCAGTGCTGCAACACGCTGCGCGCCACCGACGCCATGCCGTCGGCCACGCGCCATTCCACTTCGCGATAGTACGCAAGCGTTGCATGGGCGCCCGCCCGCATGCTCGGCAGCGAAATCTGGGCACTGCGATAGCCTGCGCGGGAAGGCAGGAAGCTGGCGCCGAGAATGCAGATGCCGATGCGCTGGTCGGAAGCGGGCGCATCTTCCGGCACGCCGTCTTCGATAGCATCGACGAGCCCGATGATGCGGTTCAGCGCCACCTCCACATCGGCGAGCGCCGCGCGGTCCGCAGCGCTGAGCGGAGCCGCACATTCCAGGCGCGCCATGTGGCCTTCTTCGGGCGATATCACCTTCACTTGCGCCGATTCGCATACATCCGCGAACCGTGCGCCGCCCGCATCGCGAAACACCTGGCCCGCGTAGCGTTCGAAGGCGGTCGCAGGGACGTCTGCGCCGTTCGTGGAAGAGCGCGTTGGCGACGCAGCCGCAAAGTGCGTGTCGTCAGCGCCACGGGATGCGGCGGGCTGAACGTGTTCGGCTGCGTCGTAACTTGCGTTACGGAGCGCGGCGGCATGACCGCCTGCGAATGCGGCGGCATGAGCATCGGAGGGCGCATCGGGCTGGGCGTTGCGTATGACGGCATGTTGCGGGAAGCAGGCGGCGCTGCGCTGTGAAGCTGTAGCGGCGGGCTGCAAACCATCTTCGCCCGCAGGCGCGCAAGCCATGAGGCGCCGCATCGTTTCAGCAAGGTGTTCGCCCGAAAGCAGGCTTTCCACGACTTCGCGCATCTTCAGCGCGTCGCCCATTCCCACCTTGCTGTATTCAACGCCATCTTGCATATCGCATCCCTGCCGCGCACTATCCCTTTCCCCCTGCATTCTAACCCAATGAGACACGGGGGCTTGGTGCTGGCGTCCGACGTTTCGCCGAGTGAACGCCCCCTCGTTACCGCCCAAAGCCTGGCCAGGATACTCGCCCTGGACATGGGGATTCGGGCAAGGCTATCGGCTAACACTGGAATACTTTGGAGTTTGTGCCTGTAGAATCGCCCTCACCCCCCGTCTAAAAGCGGATGCCTATGAGATTAGTGTCCATACTTTTCGTAAGCATCAATTCGAATTTGTAAAAGACCAGGTCAGTGAAATTAAGACTAAATTCTTATAGAAAGTATGGACACTAATCTCACTTTAGGGAAGCTTTTTGGACAGCCTCCCCCTCGCGTTGGCGGCTTAAACTGCCGAGCAAGGGGGAGCGTTTGAGGCGCTTTGTAAGTTAGGGGCTCTGTGGATTAGGCGTTCTGGGAGCCCGCGCTCTTTGGGTTAGGCGTTCTGGATGGCTGCGCTTTGCGCGCTTTGGCTGTCCTGGGCACCTGTGCTCGTGGTTCCCTGGGCGTCCTGGCTCTGGACGCCCTGGCCGTTTATCCCGCGCGGGCCGCGGCTGCCCATGTCCCGGCCGCCTTGGCCGCCCATGCCCATGCCCACGCCCTTGCCGCCCATGCCTTGGCCGGCGCCTGCGGTGGCTTGTGTGCTGGCGGTGAATTCGGTGGCCTGGCCGTTCACGAGCAGTTTATAGGCCTGGCCGTCGGCCATGCCGGGCGCCGTGACCACGATGCTCTGGAAGGCGGTCGTGGGCGTGAAGGACGCGAGCTCGGCACCGTTGGCATCCTGCACGGTAATGGTGTCGCCCGCCTGGCCGTTGGCGCTTACGATGGCGAATGCCTGCGTGCCGTCGCTGAAGCCCTGCGCCATGCCCGCCGCGCCGGCGGTGACGAGCGTGCCGCCCGTAACCGTGGCGCCCAGCGCGTAGTCCATGGATCCGTTGCCAGAGTTAGTCGGGCCGGAAACGTACACCTCGCCGCCGTTCAGGTACAGATAGCCATTGGTATCCAGGCCGTCGCCGCCGACTTGCAGCGTGATCGTGCCACCGTTGATGGTGAGCTTGCAGTTCTCGTCGGCATTCTCCATGCCGCCGCCCATGCCGCCCATG
>DMNP01000357.1 GCA_003452695.1 Eggerthellaceae bacterium | reverse complement strand
GTAGGTGTAGTTGCTCACGTGGCCCATGTGGATGTCGCCCGACGGATAGGGGAACATCTCCAGCACGTATTTCTTTGGCTTGTTGCCGTCTTCGCGAACGGTGTCCTGGCCGGTCTCTGCCCATATGCGCTGCCAGCGCGGTTCCAGCTCGTGCGGATTGTAAGCTTTCATGTAGTCGTCCTCGTCGTCTCTCGAATATGCAATGCTGCCATTATACGCGACACAAAGCCCCGTGCCTCTTCGAGGGCCGCTTGTCCACGCAGGTCGCGCAGTTGCGGGTTACTGCCCACGGCTTTGCCAGGAGGCCCGCCCCGGGCATGGGGATTCGGGCTTGGCTTCGGCTTAGCTTTAGAATTTTATCAGGGTTTGTGCCTGCAGAATCGCCCTCACCCCTCTCTCCGGCCCCGCCTCTGGCCGGTCCGAGAAGAGTAACAGTTGCGGAGGTTCGCTCCGTGCGGCCCGAGCGGCTAAGCACGTCTCTATCCCCATCTGGTGCGAGGCGCGGTGGTGCGGGACATCTGGTGTGCCATAGCCGGCGTGGCTGACCAGATATCTCGTATCATCGGGAAAGCGGCCTCGACAAAACACAAAGGCATATGCGAGCTCGACCGCGAATACCAGCCGCCCATGCTGCGGAACAACCTGCATTCTGCGAATCGCCGCTATCCCGCGAATAGATCTTCTGCGGAAAGCAGCATCAGGTCACCGCGAGCTTTGGCCTTCGACAAGGTTCCCGCGCCGGCGGCATGCTTGGAGAACAACGCGAAGGTCCTATTGTCCCAGCGGCCGGGGACGAGGCGCGAGCGCCGTTCAAGAAGGGATATCGCCTCGGTCTCGTCGAAGTCGTTGCGCCACTTGCACTCACCGCAGAGCAGCGCCCGATCCTGCTTGCTCGCAGCTATCACGTCGACGTCTACCGTCGCGCGCTCCTCGGGGCTCGCTCCCCACCATTTCCCGAACGACGTTGCCAGGAACGGGAGCAGGCCCTGCGCGTTCTTCCGGGCGAGCCATTGCAGGCACACTTTCTTGAACTGGGTGCCCTCGTAGGTGGGCAGCGCCTGGCCCGCACACGTCTGTGACGCCACTGCGGCGCCCGCGCCGAGCTCGATTGCGTCGACGGCTGGCCCCACGAACCGGTACCAGAACGCGAAGAACGGGTCGGCTATGCTGTACATGCCGCTCCTCGACTTGTCCGGGTTGCTGCCGAAGGGAACGCTCCTCTCTATCAGCCCGAGGCCCGAGAGCGTCTTCAGGTACTTCCCGACCGAATTCGGAGAAACCCCCGACCAATCCGATATGCGAGCGGGCTCGGTCGCGCCGTGCGCCACGGCGGCGAGGATGGAGTTGTACGTTGCCGGCTCCCGCAGTTCTTGGCGCAGAAGCATCGCCGGCTCCTCGTAGAGAAGGCCGACCTTGTCGAACAAGATGGCGGCGACGTTCTCCTCGTAACTCGCGCCCGCGTCGACCTGCTCGAGGTAGTAGGGCGTACCGCCTAACGTGGCGTAGTAGCGCAGGGCTTGCTCGGGGGCGGTGTCGGAAATCATCCGCGCTGCGTCGAGGTAGTCGAACGGCCCGAGGTGGATCTGCCCGGTCCTGCGCCCGTACGGGGGGCTTTTCTTCCCCAACACTTCACTTTCTATGAAACCCTGGTTGCTGCCGCACAAAACCATGAAGACGTTCCCCTGTTTGAATCCGTGGTCGATTGCCTCTTGCAGCACCGAGGGAAGCGGCGGGTCGGACTGGGCGGCATAAGGGAACTCGTCGAAGACGACTACGATGCGCTCGCCCTCCGATTGCTCTGCGACGAAGCCGAGCGCGTCGGCCCAGCTAGAGAATGGGGGCAACGATGCCGGCATCCCGAAGAAGGAGTACGCCCGCACAGAGAAATCGCGGAGGTTCAGTATGGAGCTTTGCGCCTTGGCGGTAAAGTACAGCGTGGGCTTGCCGCGCGTGAATTCGTCGATGAGAGACGTCTTCCCCACGCGGCGTCGTCCGTACACGACCACCATCTGGAAGCCGGCTTTCTCGAAAAGCCTGTCAAGTGCCCTGATTTCGTTCTCGCGACCGACGAACACCGATCATCCTTGCATCGTATCCATAAGTATCTTGCTTTACAGTACGACGCTAGTAAACCTGTATATTAGCGTCCGCCCCGCTCCACGAAGGCCTGACGTCGTCCTTGGCGAAGCCCATGGGATTCGCGATTTCCGGCTGCTTCTTGGTCAGCGTGTTGGGTATCCTCTTTCCATCCGTGCCCCGTATGCAGCGGACTTTCGCGAATTCCTGCATCATGCCACTTTTGTTGCTTAACTTCTACGCTGCATATATCATGTCGCTCGTGCCGAGCGTGCTTTTCTGAAGCCCCAGATATGCCTACGACAAGAGAGGCAACATCACCAAGATAGACGGCGGCGCGGCATATAAGAACAAATACAACAAGCGCGGGCTGCTCGCCTCCAAGACGCGCGTAGGCGGCTTCGACTCGACGACGAAGTACACGTACAAGCGCATCTCGGTTCCGCGCAGGTTTCTGAAGGCGGTACGGGCCCAGCAGCGAGCGCTCATCAACGGCACCGAGGTAACGTTCGTCTTCACCGATATCAGCTAGCCCCAATGCTTGCCGCGCATCCGAGGGGCTGCTCAGCCAGGCTTCTACGCGGTGCCACCCTCTTGCGAGTGCGCCCGCCGTACACGTCGCATCGGCTATCGGCATCGGCAGTGCCCTTTAATGATTGAAGAAATCCCCAGGCTCTGCCTGGGGTGCGATAGCTGGTTTACCAGGTCGTTGTTGTAACAACCGAACCCCCGTCCTATCATGGGGCGGCTGCGGGGCGCGGCCTTCCCCCGTGACGAACGGGGGAACGATGAACAACAACGAGAGTTTAGCCCATACGAAGTGGGATTGTGTCTACCACATCGTGTGGATATCGAAGTACAGGAGGAAGGTGACCGGCAAGGACAGGACGCTTTGGACCAGGGGGTACTACGTCAGCACGGTCGGGATAAACGAGAGCGTGATAAAGAAGTACGTGCGTGAACAGGGAGATACGAACGGGATAACCGATTAGCCAACACGCCCCGCGGCTTGCCGCATCAGCATCATCCTCAGCGAGAGCTGCGGGGCATAAAGCCACCGGCTAAGCCTGTGGATGTTAACTAAGGAAGCCATCGGGACGAACTGCTAGCAGCTAAACGATAGAAGGTCCGTATACAAGCGCCAACACGTCGACGCTATCGTCTGCAATACGGTACACGATGACGAATGTCGAAACGGGAATCTTCCTAATCCCGACACCATATCGATCAACTAGGCTTTGTCTCACGTGCGACGAGCCCAGTTCTGGGTTGTCGGGGAGAAGGTTTAGAAGGTTTCGGATATGGTCAAAGAGGCGTTGCGAGTATATGCTCGCCAGAGCATAGGTGAACTCATCAGCAATGCGCAGCTTCTTAGGCATATCTGCTCCGCATGGATTCCGCCTTCCTGAAGACATCGTCGACGGATTCGGCATAACGCCCTGCTCCAATATCGGCAACACCGCGGCCGACTGCTTCGAGCAGGCGCGCCTCGTACGCGGCGTCTTCACGCTCTGCCGCAATGCGTTTCTCGAAGGCCTCCTCGCTACCGAAAACGAAAGCCGACCCGCCTTGCTCGGTAATGCGCACAACCTCGTTGCGGGCTGCTTCTTTAACGTCGGAGATATTTCGCTGTAGTGCAGTCATTGTAAAGATGGGTTCCATTAGTACTCGCAATCGTACGTATTTATTACGAATTATTGTACGTAATTATAACGCATAGCTGAAGTCTAAACCACCGGACATAAAGGCTGGCCAATGCCCCCTGTTGGTTTGGTTGGTTGCAAATGTAGCCGCAACACTGCGCAACTAACCGCAACAGTTGCGCTTAACCCTGCAAAGCCAGCCGGAAAGCATTGCGCTTAACCCTGCAATAGGGCAGAAGCGAGTGCGCCCGAAGGCTCGCAGACGCGCGGTGCCGGGAACCAGGGCATGCTGACGCAAGCCCCCGGGTCGGAAACTGCAAAACCAAGCGCAACGCCCCGGGGCCGATGGGATAAGCTATGCGGTGCGCGGTCCTCCGGGCTATCATCGGGTCCTTCCGGGCTCCTACTGTTCTACGGCGTGGGCCATGAAGTACGGCTTCAACGTGACCTCGTCGGCGGGCACGCGCTCTATCTCCAGCGCATCCAGCAGGTGTCGGGGGACGACGGCCGCGGCGGCTTCGATCGGGCGGAACGCGCCCGACTTGCGGGCGAGCGGGCAGGAGTTGACGTGGCTGCAGCAGACGGCCACGTCCGACGCGCTCAGCTTGTCGAAATCGCTGCGCTTCTTCGGCAGTATCCTGCGGAGCCCCTCATGGTTCTCGGCCTGCGACTTCTGGTTCGACCGCATCTCGTCGCAGTAGAACACGCGGCACCGGCGGGCGCCCTCGACCAGGCACGAGCGCTCCATGCCGGCCCAGTCGTCGAACTCGGCGCTGCGGTCGAGCAGCAGTATCCCGAAGATCTCCTCGAAGGCCCCTGGCGACCCCAGCTCGCGCTCGATGGTTACTGCCCACGGCTTGGCCAGGAGGCCCGCCCCGGACATGGGGGTTCCGGCAAGGCTATCGGCTAACATTAGAATATTTGAATCCCCCTTCTACGCATAGGCCCAGGTTTGCGCGGACAGCATCCTGGGGCCTTGAATACGGGTGCCTGAATACCGGTGCCAGGCACCCGTATTCATTCGCGGCCGGCCCCATCCACCCGCAACCCGCGCCTCGCCGGACACGAGGGCGGCCTTGCGGGTG
>DMNP01000186.1:1076-14410 GCA_003452695.1 Eggerthellaceae bacterium | reverse complement strand
CCCTCTCCCCGTCCCCGCCGCTGGCCGGGCCGTGGGCAGTGACACGATCGTTGCTCTCACGCTATGCGGTTTCTATGGGACTGCCATTCTGCGAACAACCGTTTTGTATAATGGGAGTGCAAACACACCACGAAAGCAGTTTAAACATGGCAGAACACGAAAGCTTTGCGGCGCGGCTTCGTCCACCCCGCTTCTTCCGAGCCGGCCTTTCCCTGCAGATCGCGATTATGCTTGCATTTGCAATTGCGGGCCTGCCGGTTGCGTTGCCGTGGGCCCTGGGCGACGAAAGCATCGATACGAATCCCGAGCCGGATGCGCTGCAGCTCGAAGTGGAGCGCACGGCCGCGGCCTACGACGAGGCACTTCAGGAAGTAGATGCAGCGGCGGTGGCCATCGAAGAGCAGCGGGCGCGCATCGAAGAGATAGAAGCCCTCATGCCCCAGCAGCAGGCGCGCAGCGATGCCGCAGCGCGCGACCTGTATAAATTCGAGCAGCAGCGTCCCGACCTACTGGATTTCCTGCTCACCTCCGAAAGCTTCTACGATTTCCTGGACAACCTGGAATACATGAACCGGCTGACCGAGGCGAACGTTGCCGAGATTAATCGGCTTGCGCGGATGAAGGCGGAGCTGGACGAGTCGATGGTGGGGCTGGAGCAGGCGAAGGCCGACGCGGATGCGCGGGCCAGCGATGCCGAGGCCGCGTTGAGCGCCGCGCAGGAAGCGCGCCTCGAAGCGCAGCGTCGGGCGGAAGAAGCCGCGCGCCAGGAGGCCGAAGCGGCCGCAGCAGCCGCTGCAGCTGCCGCCGCCGCCCGGGCGGCGAGCGCGCCGGCGCAGGCCACAGCTCCCCAGGCGCAACCGGCAGTCAACGCCGAGCAGCCAGCCGCCCCGCCCGTACAAAGCGAGGGCGTTGCGCCTGCAGAGGCGACGATTGTGGACAACACCACCGACTGGACCGGAGACGAAGCGTCGTTCATAGCAAGCTGGGCGGCGCGCATCGATTCCTATCTGGCGGGGTCGCCGATGGCGGGCCAGGGAACGACGTTCGCCCAGGCGGCTTGGAGCTATGGCGTGGACCCGCGCTGGTCGCCGGCCATCGCCTTTACGGAAAGCAGCTTGGGCGCCGCGTGCTTCCTGCCCCACAACGCTTGGGGTTGGGGCTCTTCGAGCTGGGGTTCGTGGGAAGAGGCCATAAACGACCACGTGCGTGGCCTGGCGCGGGGCTACGGCTACACGATATCCGTCGAGGCCGCGCAAAAGTATTGCCCGCCCAACTGGCAAGCCTGGTACGACCGCACGCTTGCCCAGATGAACAGTATCTAGCCACATCGTCACTACCGCCGGCCGGATCGTGAAAAGTAACCCCGCATCGTCTAGAAGATGCGGGCAATCGGGGCGATGCCCTCGACGCGCCGTGAGGGCGTGCTAGAATGGTCGGCGCACGAAAAACGTACACATGAACCAAGGAGCATCGATGTCCAAGGGCACCTATTCTTTCACCACGCCAATATATTATGTTAATGCAGCGCCCCATCTGGGAACGGCCTATACCACCATTGCAGCCGACACGGTGGCGCGCTACCAGCGCATGAACGGCTACGATGTGGCGTTTGTAACTGGCATGGACGAGCACGGCCAAAAGGTGGCCGACACTGCGGCCGAACACGGCATGAGCCCGCAGGAATGGTGCGATTCGATGGAGCCGGCTTTCCGCGACACGTGGGACCTGCTCGGCATAACCTATACCGACTTCGTGCGCACATCTTCCGAGCGCCAGACGCGTACCGTCCAGAAGTTCTGGACCGACCTGTATGAAAAGGGATATTTGTACAAGGGCAGCTACGAGGGTTGGTACTGCGTGCACGAGGAAACCTTCTACGCCGAGTCTGACCTGGAAAAGAACGAAGACGGCGAGTTCGTGTGCCCCGACTGCAAGCGTCCCGTGCAGCTTATGGCGTCGGGTGAGGAGAACTGGTTCTTCAAGCTGTCCGAGTTCCAGCAGCCCCTTCTGGATTTCTACGAGTCCCATCCCGATTTCATACGGCCCGAGACGCGGCGCAACGAAATCGTGAGCTTCGTGGAACGCGGGTTGAAGGACCTTTCCATATCGCGGTCTACCTTCGACTGGGGGGTGCCCCTGCCGTTCGACGAAGGGCACGTGGCCTACGTGTGGGCCGACGCGCTGCTCGCGTACTTCACGGGAATCGGCTATGCCGACCCCGACCGCCCCGGCGAATTCGACGAGCGCTGGCCGATGCAGTACCACTTCGTCGGCAAGGACATAACGCGTTTCCACTGCGTTATCTGGCCGGCCATGCTGCTGGCGGCGGGCCTGCCGCCAGCGCACACCGTGTTCGGCCACGGCTTTCTGCTCACCAAGGGCGAGAAGATGTCCAAGTCGAAGGGAAACGCCCTTTCCCCACAGGATATGGTGCGCATATTCGGCGTAGATGCCTACCGCTACTATTTCATGAGCGATGTGCAGTTCGGCCACGATGGCTCCATCTCCATCGAGCGCATGGTGCAGGTGTACAACAACGAACTGGCCAACACGTGGGGAAACCTCTGCAGCCGCGTTTTCAACATGACGAAGAAGTATCTCGGCGCCCAGGTGCCCGACGTGCCGGCAAGCGCACGCGCCATGGTGGAAAGCAATCCCCTGAAGGACGTGGCCGAGGGGCTGTATGCGGAATACGACCGCTGCATGGCCGACGTCGACTTCACCGGTGCGGTGGGCGCAGTGCAGAAACTAGCACAGGCCGCCAACCTCTACGTCGAGGAAACGGCTCCGTTCCGTCTGGCAAAGGACCCCGAAAAGGCCGACGAGCTGGCTGCGGTCATGTACAACCTGCTGGAATCGGCGCGCATCATAGCGCTGTTCATGGCCCCGTTTGCCCCGAACACGTCTGCGGAAGCGTTCCGCAGGCTGGGGCTGGGCGACATCACCGCCATCGACGACATCCAGTCTGCGGCGGCATGGGGCCAGCTGCCTGCAGGAAACACCGTGGAGGTCGGCGACCCCCTGTTCCCGCGTCTCGATGCAGAAGCGATCGATTTCGATGTGGAATAGGGGCGACCTGCGCGTACCCGTGCACCGTCTCGGAGCGGGGCGGGCATCGTGACCGATAGGCTGAAGATGTCCCCCGTTGCGGATTTCGGCTTCTACCAGCGCCGAAAGCACGATAAATGGCGCGAGGTGCAGCCCCCTGTGCCACCTCTGGAATTTTCCGTTGCCGATTCGCATGCGCATGTCCACATGTTGCCAGATCCCGCATGGGAGCTTGCGCGCTGCGGCGCGAACGGGGTCGGCTTCCTGTGCATGATCGTGGACCCGGCCGAAGACGGGCCCCGGCCCTTCGACCTGTTTCAGGGCTGGATCGATAAGGCGGAGAGCCTGCTGCAGGCGGATGCGCGAGAAGCTGCCGGGGCGCATGGCCTCGCTGCAGACCGCAGCGAGGCCCTCGCATGTCCCGAAGTGCGCATTGCCGTCGGGGTGCACCCTCACAACGCGAAGCTCTACGATGCAGCGATAGAAGCCGAGGTGGTGCGCCGCCTGAACGATTCCCGCGTCGGGTGCCTGGGCGAGATAGGGCTGGACTACCACTACGACCTTTCCCCGCGCGAAGTGCAGCGCCAGGTGTTTAGCCGGCAAATACAGCTTGCGAAGGACGCGCGCCTTCCCATTGCCCTGCATCTGCGCGGCGGCGAGGATTCACAACGCGACGATGCGCATGCCGAGGCGCTGGCCATCCTGCGGGACGTGGGCTTTCCCCCTTGCGGTACCTTGCTGCATTGTTGCGCCCTGCCGCCCGATCGCCTGCAGCCTTGGCTGGAAGAGGGCTGTTTCGTGGCTTATGGGGGAGCCATCACGTTCAAGGCCGCCGACGCGGCGCGCGAGGGTGCGCGCATCGTGCCCGAAGACCGATTGATGCTGGAAACCGACGCCCCGTATATGACCCCCGAGCCCATGCGCGGATCCGCGTGCACCCCTGCCCATGTCGTGTTCACGGCGCAGCGGCTTGCCGAGGTGCGCGGCAAGCACCCGGGCAGCGAGCGACTCGATTTCCTGCGACGCCTCTACGAGACCACCACGGGCTTCTACACGCGCCTTGACAAACGCGACAAACGCGACAAACGCGGGGTGGAGACTTCATAAAACTGCATTTTGGTTATTCACAATGGCTATCTGCATGGTAATATATCCGAGATTGACCGTTATCGAAAGAGGTGCGACCATGCAAAAGAAACTCGTATCGCTCCTGGTTGCGCTCGCATTGGCGTGCGCGCTGCCTGCAGGCGCTGCATTTGCAACGGCAAGCCCGAACACGGATTCCCCTAACGTTAACTCGCCGAACGTGAATTCTCCCAACGTTAATTCCCCCAACGTGAACTCGCCGAACGTCGATTCCCCCAACGTCGATTCGCCGAACGTGGATTCGCCGAACGTGGATTCCCCCAACGTCGATTCGCCGAACGTTAATTCTCCCAACGTGGGATCGCCAATCGTGAACACGCCCGCAGCTGCCGCTTCGAACATCGCGGCGAACACGGTGTCTGGAACATCGGCTGCCGCGCAGGCAACGGCTTCGACCACAGCATCTGTTACGCGCCCGGCGTCGATTCCCGCATCGCCGCAATCCGGAGCGCTTAACCTGACCACGATTGCAATCGCTACGGTGGTCATGCTGGGCGGCGCTGCGGCAGCAGCCGTTGCCCTGCGCAGGGCGCTGCGTCGGGAATAGAGCGCCAAAGACCATATGACGCCCTGAATGCACGGGCGGTATCTTGATGAGCCTGGGTAAGCACAGGCTCATCTTTATGAAGTGAGTAACTGGCCGGCAGGGGGAAAATCCGCAGACTGTGGGCCAGAGGAATTTTCGAAGTAAGGCGTTGGGTCGGACCGGGCCCAGATGGAACAGAGGGGCAAGGGGGCCGAGACGTGCAATCCACATCGGCGCGCAGATTTTCACCCATCGTGATTGTTCTCATTGCGGTGCTGGTGGTGTGTCTTGTCGGAGGAGTTGCCGGCGGTCTGTATCTCGTGAACACGTATGCGCAGATTCGCGATGTCGAAAACGCCCAGTCCATGCAGCCGACGCTGCCGGACCTTTCCGATGCGAGCCAGACCGTGAAGAACCCTATAAGCTTCGCCGCGCTCGGCGAGGAGAACCCGGATGTATATGCATGGATATATATTCCAGGCACGTCTATTAACTACCCGGTTTGCCAGAGCGCGGACAACGACGCCTTCTATCTAACTCACAACGCCAAGAAGGAGGACAGCGAGTTGGGGGCGGTGTTTTCGGAATCTCAGTTCAACGGAAAGGGATTCCAAGACCGGGTGACCATTCTGTATGGGCATAACGGCTACGGCGACACCATGTTCACGCCGCTGCACAACTTCGAGCGAAGCGAGTTTTTCAACGGCAACGACAAGGTGTATGTCTATACTGCGGATCGCGTGCGCACGTACCAGGTGATAAGCTCTTTCATGTCCGACGACCAGCACCTGATGGGCCTGTACAATTTTCAAGACGACTCCGACTTCGCACGGTTCCTGCAGTTCGTCCAGAACCCTAGCGCCTTGGGGGCGCAGGTACGTCCAGTGAACCTCGGGGCTGATTCGAAGATCCTCGTTCTCTCCACGTGCAATACCGGTGCGCTCGAAGCAACGGGGCGCTATCTGGTATGCGGGGTGATGGTCGATGACCGACCAGCATCGTAGCCCTGTGGCAGGAGGCACTGCAAGTGCAGGAGACGCGCAAGGCGCCATGCCGAATGCGCATAATCCCAACGCGCACGTAACGGTGTCTCAAGATCCCAACGACCCCGACCGGGTTATCATCCGCACGCGCAAGCGCGAACGCAAGGGGCGCCGCAGCGGGTCGAGCAAGAAGCGGGCGCTCAGCGGCAAGGCGCGCGTGCTGGTCATCGTGCTTGTGGCAATTGTGGGCGTTGTGGCCGCGGCGGGCATCGCGCTGGCCATTGCCGTGCATATGGGAAACATCAACCTTCACAAGATGCTCGGCGGCCTGGAAAGCACCCCTGCCTCCGCGGAGGTGCGCGATGGCGGGCAAATCGTCGAGTACAAGGGGCACACGTACCGCTATAACGAAGACGTGGTGTCGTTCCTGCTGATCGGCCACGACGACGAGAGCAGCTTTGCAACGCGCCCCGACGCATCGTGCGCCGACATCGACGTGCTCATGACCTTGGACACCGCCACCAAGAAGATGAACGCCGTCGTCATCCCGCGTAACTCGTGGGTTCCGGTGGACGTGTACGACGAGAACGGCGCCTATGTGGCGACGCGCGACTTGCAACTTACGCTCAGCCATGCGGTGATGCTGCCGACCCAGGCCGAATGCGCGGCTAACACCACCAAGTCGGTGGCGCGAATCTTCTACGGCATTCCCATCTCCTACTACATAGACATAGACCAGAAAGTGGTGAAGGCTGCCAGTTCCGCAGTCGGCGGGGTTCAGGTAACGGCCCTCGAGGCGATTCCCGGTGAAGGCTATGCAGTCGGCGACCAGGTGCTTCTCGAAGGCGATTCGGCGGTTCGGTACGTGCGCTACCGAAACGTGGACGAATTCGAATCGGCGCTTGCACGTCAGGCGCGGCAGATGCAGTTTATTACCGCATTCGCGCAGAAAGCCGCCCAGCAGGATGTGCCCGGGCTCATGAACCTCTATAATAGCGTTTCCGACGACATCACGACCAATCTGGGCATTCCCGAGGTAACCTACCTTGCCTCGTGCTTCCTGCAAGGGGGAAATGCCGACTTGCAGGTTGCAACTCTTACGGGCACGACCGAGGTGTACACGGAAGTGGATGGCATCGAATACGAACGGTACCTGCTCGATGAAGAGAGCGTTATGGAAAACACGCTGAAAGCGTTCTACAAACAGGTGGATTGAGGAGCTTATGACCTTACTCGAGCTATTCGCGCTCATACGGAAGAGGCTGGCCTTGGTGCTGGCCTTGCCGATTGCATGCGCGGCCATTACGGCAATCGTGTGCTGGGGGTTCATGCCGAACGAGTACACGGCGGAAACCTCCATCTACGCCCTGACCAAAACCTCGGCATCGGGCGACCCCAACGCCGAGGTTGTTACCAGCAGCGACCTTAACGCTTCGCAGATGCTGGCAAACGACTTCGCTGAACTGGCCAAGAACGATCAGATTCAGGCGGACACGGCGGAGGCGTTGGGCCTGAGCAGCCTGAGGGGCTACAAGATAGAGGTGAATTCGTCCTCGACGACGCGCATCATCAAGGTTTCGGTTACCGGTTCGGACCCCGACAGCTGCGCACTCGTTGCCAACAAATTGGCAGACGAACTAGGCGAGACCGCCGTTCGCATCATGAACGTGGAGGCCGTGAACGTGGTCAGCGACGCCAAGGCGCCGCTTTCCCCCTCCGGTCCCCGCAGGCCGCTCTACACGCTGGTGGCCGCTTTGGCAGGTTTGTTCGTGGCCATTGCCCTGGTCGTTATCATGGACATGCTGAACACGACCATTCGCAGCGATGAAGAGGCGGTCGAGCTGCTCGGCGCGCCCGTCATCGGCCGCTTCCCCCTGGATAAAGGAGGACGTCGTTAAATGCGCAGGAAGAATGCAAAGAAGAAGAACCTGCGGCCGACCATAGAGGTCGTTCGTTCGGAGGCCATGCGCAATGCGGCCAACACGCTGCATGCAAACATAGAGTTCTCGGGCGTGGACGACCCCGTGCGCACGGTGGCCATCACGTCGTCTGTGCCCAACGAAGGCAAGTCGACCATCGCGCTCAGCCTGGCAATCGCCGCTGGCACCGCAGGCAAGAACGTGCTCGTCATGGAAGGCGACCTGAGGCGCCGTTCGCTGCGAGCAACGCTGGAAGCGCATCCCCAGCATGGGCTTCATGCGGTGCTGACCGGCGCCTGCCCGCTGAAAGAGGCGGCGGTGGAAACCGACCTGAAGGGCGTGTCGTTTCTGGATGCCGAGCCGGGCATTCCGAACCCCGAAGAGCTGCTAAGCTCGCGGCGCTACAGCGAGCTGATTGCGCAGGCACGCGAGACGTACGACCTGGTGATAATTGATACGCCGCCCATCGGGGCGTTTGCAGATGCGGCGGTCGTGGCGCGCCAGGCCGATGGCGTCGTCCTCGTCGTACGCGAGAACTACACCGACAAACGCGATGCCCAGCTGGCCATGAGCCAGCTGCAAGCCAGCACGGCGCGCGTTTTGGGCATTGTCCTGAATTGCGAAGAAGGCGCCAATTCCGGCCATTACGGCTACTATTACGGTTATTATTACGAGGAGAAGAGCGTGCCGGCCGACAGCCCGGAAGCGCAGGAGGCACTGAGGGCTCAGAGCAAGGGCAAATAGGATGCGCGACGAGCATTGCCACATACTATGGGGCGTGGACGACGGGTCTCCCGACTGGGAAACCACGTGCGCCATGGTGGACGAAGCTCGTGCCTGCGGGTTCACGGAGATAATCTGCACGCCGCACATGCGTTGGAAGGATTTCGATCGCGCGCTGGTGGAAGAGCGCTTCGCCCAGCTGGCGGAGTATGCGCCCGACATTGCCTGGACGCTGGGTTTCGAGGTGTATTACAAGCGCCTTCTGGAGCTGGGAATAGAACGGGCCCCCGAGTTCGCCATCGATGGCGGCAACACCATACTCATCGAATTCAACAGCGGGGCCGCGGTTCCTCACGATTGGGAACGTGTTTTCTACAAGCTGCAGTGCTCGTATGGGTTGAACATCGTGCTGGCGCATCCCGAGCGCTATGCGAGCGTGCTCGACGATTTCGACCTGGCCTACCGCATGCGGGAATCCGGCATTCGCATGCAGGTGAGCGCCGGTGACCTGCTTTTAGGCAGATTTAACAAAGTTGCGAAGGCGGCACGCAGGCTGCTCGACGACGGGCTGGCGGACGTTGTCGTCAGCGACGCTCATTCGCCCGCTCATTACGCCGAATACCGAAAAGCGATTCGCAAGCGGGGAATGTGAAGATAGCGTGAAGGACGATAGGTGCTTTGCAGGGGGGTATAATATCTAACAACTGTCGTTATTAACGATGATTGCAGTGGTAATATTCCACTACGTAGCAACCGAAAGCTCATCGGAGGAGATCGAAAGGAGTTTGCGATGGGGGAAGTTCTTGGATTGAAGAAAGTGAAGTTGATGGCGGTCGTTGCCGCCGCTGCACTGGCGCTGGGGTGCTCCCTGTCGCTGGGCACGAGCCAGAGCGCCTATGCTGACGAGGGCCTGCAGGCCGGCAGCATGGACCTGACCACGCAGATGCAGGAGCCGGAAATCAAGGCTGCGCAGACGGTGACGCTGTTCCCGAACGGAACGAAGACGCTGACGATTAAGGACACGGTCGAGGGTCAGACGGGCGAATGGTCCCTGAAGAACAGCAAGGCAGCCGTTGCTTCTGCGAAGCTTTCTTCCGACACCGACCTTACCACGAAGCTGACCGTGAAGGCGCTGAAGGCTGGCAAGACCAAGATCACCCTGACGTTCACGACCGATGCGGGCAAGACTGCGAGCAAGGTCGTTAACGTGACCACCGCCAAGACTTGGACCAAGACCGTGAAGAAGACCGGTAACCAGAAGACGTATCAGTGGGTTGCGAAGAAGAACGTCACGCTGAAGTCCGCCAAGATGAAGAAGGGCAACAAGAGCCTGGCCGTCATCAAGAAGGGCCAGAATATTTACGGCACGACCTATAAGGTAACGGGCATCAGCGCCAAGGCGTTCGCGAAGAACTGCGCGAAGCTGAAGGTTCTGCGCGTGAAGAGCCCCTACCTGACCAAGGCGAGCGTCAAGAACTCGCTGCAGGGTTCGAGCGTCGCCAAGGTCGCTGTGCCGAAGGCCAAGTTCGCCCAGTACAAGAACTTCTTCACGAAGGCTAACTGCGGCAAGCAGGTGAAGGTCGTGAAGGGCACTTGGTAAGCCGATAACTTGCGGTTTAACTGAAGCGATTGAACGCCCTGCCGATTTACCGGCAGGGCGTTTTGTATAATTTCCTTCGCTTTGCAAGGCGCGCCGACGCAATAGCTGCGCATCCTTTTGCGGCTATTGTCGGGGTTTTATCGCAACGAGCAGGTGAATTGCAAATCGACGACGTGCGAGATGTGCACGACACATCGGAGGATTGGACTGAATGGCATGACTAGCATGACTGGCATGACTGGCATTTTCGCCAAACGAGCGCGCTGCGCCGCGCTTTCCGCACTGCTGCTTGTCCTGACGCTTATCCTGGCGGGCGCGTTCGCGCGTCCGGCACTGGCAGACGAGCTGGACGGGCATGGTTACACGCTTGGCAGCATGCAGGTGCAGGAGTCGTACAAGAACACGATTGAGCCCATATCGGACAAGGAGCGCAAGGCCTACAACCGCGCGGTCAGGGCGTGCATGAACTACGAGAAAAAGCCCAATCCCATCGTCGTGGACATGTCCGATTTGGGCCTTACGCAGAAGCAGGCGCTGAACGTGGGATACATGCTGCACGGCAACGGCGAGCTGTTCTGGATTAACACCTACAACGACAGCTCGTACGGCAAGGACGAGTTCTCGCTGCCTTGCTATTACGATGATGCGACCATTACCAAAATGCGCAGGCAGGTGGATTCGTACGTGAACAAGGCGTTGAAGCGCGTCGGGCCGGGCATGACGGCCGCCGCCAAGGTGCACATGCTGCACGACTACGTCATCGATCGCGTGGACTACGGTTTTGGCAAGAAAGACGCCTATACGGGGCTCGTCGAGGGCAAGGGCGACTGCTTCGGTTTCGCGCTTACCATGGACCTGCTGCTGCGGCGCGCGGGCTTTTCGACCGACATGGCGTTCAACGATCGAATCGACCACGCATGGAACATCGTGAAGGTGGGGTCGCATTGGTACCACGTGGACACGACGTGGGACAACAACTACAGCGGCAAGAATTACGACGGCTATTTCAACTGGACGAACAAGCGCTGCCATGTGTACCTGCTGCAATCCGACGCGCCCATGAAGGTGAAGACGACCGATCCCACCACGGGCATGTACATGAATCTTTCCCACGCAGGGTGGACATGCCACCACGCCTGCACGGACAAGACCTACGACAAGTGGTCGGTGAAGAAATCGGCAGGCGCGTTCTATCGGGGGTGCAACGAATACAAGAGCATCGTGCGCGCCTTCAAGAAAGCTGGATTGAAGTACGAGGTTACCGGCGTGGGCAGGGTGCAGGTTGCCAGCGTGGCCAGCAAGTCGGCGCGCGCAGCCCGCACGATAAGCATCCCCGCCACCGTTACGTTCAAGAAGACGACCTATGTCGTGAACGGCATTGCCGCGGGCGCGTTCTCGAAGGCCAAGGCAAAGACGTTGCGCATCGGCACGGCGAAGCTGACGAAAGCCCATGTGAAGGGCAGCCTGAACGCATCGAAGGTGAAGCGGGTGAAGCTCGTCGGCGCTGCGGCCAAGCAGAAGGCGGCCTATAAGAAATACCTTGCAAAAAGCAACAGCGGCAAGAAAGTAAGCGTGGTGTAGCGATGGCCGCCGTGCGTTCGGGCGCCTGCAACCCGCCTGCATGCGCGCTCTTGCCGCCGGCCGTGGCACGCGCTCGGGTTGCGTTGTGCGACGGGGGGAGCGCCTGCGTCATGCGCGCAATGCCGAGAGAGAGGGGCATGAGGTGAAGCGGCTGATAATCGTGGGGTCTCCGCGCTCGAACGGTCGTAGCGCGCATCTGGCGGAGATGTTGTTCGAAGCATGCATCGATGAATGCCCCGAAGACGAGCAGTTTCTCGTGCCGGTGTCCGAGGTGGACGTCGGCCCCTGCATTGGCTGCAACGCCTGCCGCGAGCTGACCGAGCTGGCGTTCGTCGACGACGATGGCAACGAGACGACGGAGCTTCGTCCCCGCTGCGTCTTCGACGACGACATGCAGGCACTCTACGACCTCGTAGACGATGCCGACGAGATAACGGTCGTGTCGCCCGTGTACTTCTCCGGAGCTCCCGCTCCGATGAAATGCATCCTCGATCGCCTCCAACCGTATTTCTGGGCGAACACGCGCACCCGCGAAAAGCGTCCGCTCGTGCTGCATGCAGTAGGCGAAGGGGGCGACCCACATGGCTATGGCGCCCTGGTAAGCGAAGTGAAATCTGCCTTCGCATGCGCAGGCTTTCGCCTGGAAAAGGTTCTGGACTGGGTTGGCAAGATAGACGCAAACGGCGAGATAACGGGCGAAGCGACCGAAACGACCGTTTCTTCCAGCGGCGCAATTCCCACAGAAGGCGCCGATGCGGCGCAGCCCCGCCCAGCAGCAACGCGCGCGAAGCTCGACCTGGGTGCGCGTTCAGGAAAGAAGGCGGCGGACGGAAAAGACGGCGCGACGGCACGGAAAAACTCGAATGCCCAGTCTTCTCGTAGCAGTGCCAAGGGAGCGCGTGGCAAGGCGGCTGCGCGCAAAGGCGGGCGCAGGTCGGATGGCCGGCGTGGATAGCGAACATCGGTTGTCTCCCTATGCCACGCCATCGGCAACGCGTGCGGTGCTCGAACGTCATGGCCTGTACACCAAGTATGCGCTGGGCCAGAACTTTCTGGTGAACGACGACGTCGTGCGAAAGATTCTCGACCTTGCCGACGTGGGGAACTCTGACTGTATCCTGGAAGTTGGTCCGGGAATCGGCACGCTTACCGCAGCGTTGCTCCAGCGGGCGCGCTGCGTTGCCTCCATCGAGATAGACGCCGACCTGGCAACGGTGCTCGCGGACACGTTGGCCCCCTGGGCCGATCGCTTCTCGTTGCTGGGCATGGATGCGCTTGCAGTTGCCCGCGAAGATCTGGAAGCGCTCCAGGTGGCATTGCCCGTTCTGCCGAACAAGCTGGTTTCAAACCTGCCTTACGCCGTTGCCGCAACAGTCGTGCTGGACTACCTGCAACGTTTCGATTTCCTTGAAAGCGAGACGGTCATGGTGCAGAAGGAAGTTGCGAATCGCATGATGGCGCGGCCGGGCACGAAGGAATACGGAGCCTACACGGTGAAGCTGTCGTTGTATGCCGAGCCGAGAGGGCGATTTTCCGTGGCGCCCGGCAATTTCTTTCCGCCGCCCCGGGTGGAAAGCGCCGTAATCCGGTTGGATCGCATTAGGTTGACTGGCGACGATGGCCGGCCGCTTGCGGAGCGCGACAGGGCCGCTGCGTGCACGATGGCCGATGCGGCATTTGCGACGCGTCGCAAAACGCTCGCGAATTCCTGCAAGACGTATTTTGCGGGTCGGCCCGCTGTGCAGGAAGTGCTACCATCGATATTCGAAGCGGCTGCGGTGGACCCGCGCAGCCGCGGGGAGAGGCTC
>DMNP01000186.1:0-1017 GCA_003452695.1 Eggerthellaceae bacterium | reverse complement strand
CGGGGAGAGGCTCGACCGCGACGACTTCGTGCGCCTCGGGCAAGCATTTGCCCGCTGTGCAGCCGATGGCGAGGCGTGTTGACGTGCTGGAAAAGGGGTCTGAGATGATGCGCGATTGCGAACAGGGCGGCTTGGCTGCGGGCGTACTGCGGGAGCGTTTCGGGTACGAGTCGTTCCGCCCAGGGCAAGAGAGCCTTGTGAATGCAATCCTGAACGGCGCAGACGCTTTGGGCGTTATGCCAACGGGCGCCGGCAAGTCCCTGTGCTACCAGGTCCCCGCGCTTTGCTTCACAGAGGACGAACGGCGCCGCCGCGGGCCGAGCATCGTGATATCGCCGCTGGTGTCGCTGATGAACGACCAGGTAAGCGCATTGGTCGCAGTCGGGATTCCCGCGGCGTACCTGAATTCCCAGCTTTCCTCGTCCAAGCAATGGGAAGTGATCGACCGCGCACGCGAAGGTTCCTACGCCCTAATGTACGTGGCACCGGAACGGCTTGCCGACCCGCGCTTCCTGGCATTTGCCGCCGAAGCCGCGATTCCCCTGATAGCCGTGGACGAAGCTCATTGCGTATCGCAGTGGGGGCAAGATTTTCGCCCTTCGTACCTGGGCATAGCCGATTTCATCGCCAGCTTGCCCATGCGCCCCGTCGTTGCGGCTTTCACGGCAACCGCAACGCCGCGCGTGGCAGAGGATATCGTGCGCCTGCTCGGCTTGCACGACCCGCTTCGCGTGACCACCGGTTTCGACCGGCCGAATCTGCGCTTCGAAGTGGAACAGCTCAGCGACAAGCGCAAGATCGCCCGCATAGCTTCGTGGGCGCTGGCACATGAAGACGAGAGCGGCATCGTCTACTGCTCCACGCGCAAGGACACCGAACGCGTTCACGAGGCCCTCGTCGCCGCAGGCGTGCGCGCCACGCGCTACCATGCAGGGCTGTCCCCGCGCGAACGCGGCGAGAACCAGCGCGCATTCGTTCACGACGATGCACCTGTCATGGTGGCGACGAACGCCTTCG
>DMNP01000112.1 GCA_003452695.1 Eggerthellaceae bacterium | reverse complement strand
AAGAAGGGCCTGAAGAAGGGCAAGACCTATAAGGTGAAGGTGCTGGTCGTGGCCAAGGGCAACAAGGACTACGCGCCTGCAATGAAGACCGTAACCCTGAAGGTGAAGGTTGCGAAGAAGTAGCGGGTTTCGCGCCAATGGCCCCGGCGCAGACCCAACCTGGTGGGAGCGGCTAGGCTCCCACCAGGAAACGGGGCACTAGTGGGTGGGGCGGCCAGGCTGCCCCACCCATTCCCAGAACCCGGGCGGCCTTTGTTGGCGGCCCGGGTTCGGGGGCATTTAAGGCGGGGAGTTTTTCGTCCCGAGAACGCCGGCAGATGTGCTGCAGGCAGCGTGCAGGACGGGGGTGCAACATGATTTCCAGGTTGAAACGCCGCACGGGCACTGATGGTAGCTATGGCGCTGGATGCCTTGCGTTCCTGCTTGTGGCGTCGTGCGCCCTTGCGTGCCTGCTGGCCGTTGCCGTGCCCCCTTCCCCCGCGTTCGCTGCCCAGAAAGGCGGCAACTATGAAGGCGCAGCCACGCGCCTGACCGCCCAGCCGATGCTCGCCAGCATCGTGGATGCGGAAAGCCCCGTGTCCGCCATGCGCCCGACCGCTCAGGCGTTGCGTGCAAGCTCTCTGGATGGCGAAGGGCTCGTTGCCGGCAAACGCTTCACCGCCAAAGCAACCCTTACGAATGCGCAGGGGAGCATCTCGCAGGTGGATTGCGGGTTTGCAGTGGTCGACGCAGCGTCGCTTACCTGCGAAGTTGTCGGCGATGGCGAATACTCGGGTGCGCGGGCGGTCGACACGGCGCTTTCCGGAACCATTACCATTCCCGAAACGGTGGAATGCGAGGGCCTTGCGCTGAAAGTCGTGCGCGTGGGCGACTATGCGTTCGGCGGTCTTTCGCGCGCATCGTGCAGCAAGCTGGTCGGCGTGCAGCTTCCCGCAACCGTTTCTGCCATCGGCACGTACGCATTTGCCAACTGCACGGCCCTTACGGTACCGCCGCTTCCGTCCAAGCTGGCAAGCATCGGCGACCATGCGTTCTACAATTGCACGACCATTGGCCCGACGGTGGTCATCCCGGCTTCGGTTAGGACGATTGCATCGTATGCGTTCTGCCGCGATGCGGGCATACAGACCGTAGAATTCGCGGGCGATGTGCCGGAGGTCGGCCAATATGCCTTCACGGGGCCGGACGTGCGCATTCGCCAAGTTGTGTTCCGCGGTGCGTCGCGGACGTTCCAAAAGGGCATCTACTTCAATTCCGTCCTGGAAGACGAGCCGACGTTCTATTACACCATACGGTTCTTCCCGTCGGAAGACGCCATGCGCATGAACATCATGTGCATCGGCACGGCCGTCGTGCCGGGCAGCGTGCAGTACCGCAAGGTGGAAGTAATGCTGAACGACCAGAGGGTGCTTTTCGATGGGTCGGTGCCGGAATGGCCCGATGGCACGAACATCTGGCGCTTCGAGAACGGTGCCGGCCGGGGCGCCAAGGTGGACATGTCTACGCGCTTCTATGCCGAATGGTCGGATTACCGCGACCTTTCGCGTGCGAAGGTGACCGACGCCGAGGACCGCAAGGTGGACGGCGAGCCCGCATGGGACCTCAGCTATACCGCGCTTGAAGCAGCGCCCGGGATTCATGTAGCGGATACCGAGGGCAACGAGTTGGACGAGACGGACCTGAACTTTGCCTACAGCCGCAAGAACGCGGCGGGCGAATGGGCGCCCACCGACGACCTGGTGAACCCGGGCGTTGTGCGCGCGACGATTACTCCGAAACAGGGAAGCCGCTATACGGGCCAGACGGGCGATGAGTTCACCATCTGGCTTGGCGAAGGAAGCACCTTTCGCTACGACGTGGACTACGTGGCCCCCGACGGAACGGCATCGCGGGAACCGTGCTGGTTCCGGGTCACCTCCATGGGCGGCAAGCCGACCGTTGCGGTAAGCGAAGGCAACTGGCAGGGGCGCTTCACGTACGTGACAAGCATGGGATATCTGCGCTCGCTGTATCCGCGCGCCGTGGTGGCAACGCTTGATGGAAGCCTGACCGTGCCCGATACGGTACAGTTGTTCGGGAACACATTCGCGGTAACGTCCATGGACTTGTCGGCGTTCGGGTTCGACCGGCGCCCCGATGTAATGGAAAACCTGGCCTGCAGGTTGAACGGCATAAGCCTGCCGGCGGGCCTGGCATCGGTGGGCGACGATGCCTTCCGCGGTTGCTCGGCGCTTGCGCGCGTGGAATTCCGCGGCAACATGGCGCGCGCATCGTTTGGCCAGAACGTGTTCGCCGATGCTTCGAGCATTTCCGAAGTGGTCTGGCGCGACAAGAAATCCGACGATCCATACATCTTCAGCACGGCGCTTACGCATGCTGCGGCTGCGCCCGAGCACTTCTATTCCGTCGTGTTCTACGCCAGCCAGGCCGACATCGGCAAAGCGGCGCCCATCGGGCGCATGACCATAGACGACTCGCTGCAGCTGGCGTTTTTGGAAACGGCGGTGGACCGGGCAAGCGGCCTGTACGACGGTGCGCTGGCGGCTTTTCCGCCGGGCTTCACCGACGACGGCTATTGGTTCGCGCCGGCGTGGCGCTTCGTGGATGCGGCTCCCGATAACATCGTGGCACTGCGCAGCACGCTTTCGGATTCCACAGATGCCTATCCCATTCAGCTGAACGACGCCTATACGTTCGACGACGTTATCGTGCGCGGCATTGCAGACGGCCAGGAATTCGAATACACGGGCAAGCCGGTAATCGACGCAACCGCGCTGGACGTGGCCGACGGCAACGGGCGGTTGTTGAAGCACAACGTGGACTATACGGTGTCGTTCCAGCGGCGGGGGCTGTACAGCGAAACCGTCTGGGAGGACACGGCAAACTTGACCGAGCCGGGCGATATACGCGTAACGATATCCGCTGCGGGAGCCTATAGCGGCCAGGCACGATTCACCATTACGGTGAAGGCTCCCGAGGTGAATATTGGCTACGAGTTCGCGGCGCAGGTGCAGGTGGTTGCGCCCGATGGAACGGTGGGCAACGTGCCATGCACGTTCACCGTGGACAGCACGAGCGCCGATTACCCGTGCGTGGCGTTGGGGTCGCGTTCGAACCCGGGCGTGGCCATCGACGAGACCACGGCAGGGCGCGTGGTCGTGCCGCAGCGCATCCGCCATGGCAACACGTACTACAACGTGGCATCGCTTGCGGCATACGCCTTTTCGGGCTGTTCGAACGTGACGGCGGTGGACCTGCCCGAGGGCCTGGTCGACATCGGGCAATGGGCGTTTTCGGCTTCCGGAATCGAACAGATGGACATGCCCGAAACGGTGGCGCACCTTGGCTACGGCGTTTTCTCCAGTTGCCGGCAGCTGAAAAGCGCATCGGTGAGCGGCATGACGAAGCTGTTCGACACAGACAACGTGGGCTATGTGTTCAACGGCTGTGTTGCACTGGAACGCGTGCAGCTGCGTGGTTGCACGGTCATTCCCTTCGGGGCGTTCAACCATTGCGATGCGCTGCGCGAGCTGTCCATCGAAGCGGACGCGTCGCCGTTTGCGACGCTTACCATAGAAACGAACGCGTTTTCCTATACGCCGGCGCTTACGCGGCTGGTGCTTCCCGCCAACACGGCCAGCGTGAACGTGAACGCGTTCAACGCGCCTAAGACGGTTGCCTTCGCGCCGGGAACCACCGCGATTGCCGCCAACGTGTTGTACAACAACCGGTTCGTGACCGGCATCGAATTGCCCGATGGCCTGAAGGAAATCGGCACGTCGGCCTTCTATGGCACGGCGATAGGCGAAATCGAGCTGCCGGCTTCGCTGGAAAGCGTCGGGGCCGGGGCCTTTTCCAATTGCGCATCGCTTGCGCGCGTAGCGTTCTGCGGAAATGCGGACGCCGTTGCCATTAACGTGTCCTGCTTTTCGTCGAGCCGCGCCATAAAGCAGGTCGTGTACCGGGCGGGAGCGCTTGCATCGCCGCGCAGTGTGTTCGTGGCATCGCGTCCGGACTACTTTGCCACGGTGCGCTTCTACGAAAACGAGCAGGCGGCGGCCGCCGGGTTCGTCGGGCGAGGCATCGATGGCGCAACGGCGGAGTCGCCCGAAGGCGATGGGCGCATCGGGGCCGTTTCGGTGAAGCTGGACACGCTGTTCAAGGCAATCGATTCGCGCACGGTGAAGGAATCCGACATCGCGGAGGGCTCCATTCCCGATTATCCGGGCGATGCCAACGTGTGGGAGTTTGCGGGCAATCCTTCCATGAACGCGAAGCTGGCGGGCGGCCTGCATGCCTTTGCCAAGAAGGTGGACCTGATGGCGCTGGAAAACGGACGCATCGTCGTGCCCGAGGGCTTCAAGTACAGCGGAACCCCGCGCGACCCGATGGCCGAATCGTACGCCTGGTGCGAAGACGCCAAGGGCAACTACCTTATGGTGGACCAGCACATTACCTATTCGTTCCAACGCAAGCCCGAGCCGGGCGGCGCGTGGGAAGGCACCGACGATTTGGTATCGCGCGGGCGCGTGCAGATTACCGCCGTGGCCATTGCGGGGTCGGGATACACGGGGTCGTGCCGCGCCGACTACGCCATAGGCGACTACCTGCCCGGCGAGATGTTCACCGAAGACGACGCAAACGGCCATGCGGTGTCCTACCGCGTGGTAACGATGCCCGGGGCGGACGGCCCTGGCACGGTGAAGGTGGGCGGCGGCACCCGGTCGCTTTCTGCGGTGGATGCGCTCTGCGAAGGCGATGTGGTAATCCCCGACGTGGCGCGCGACCCGTCGGGCTTTGGCTACGAGCCCATAGAAATTGCCGACTATGCGTTCTATCGGCGCATGGGCGTTACCGGCATCCGCATTCCCGCCAGCGTGGGGCGCATCGGCGTGGACGCCTTCGCCTACGACCACGAGAAGACCGACGTGAAGCTGAGCGAGCTGGCCACGCTGGATTTCGGGCGCGACATGAACGACCTGAACATTGCTGCAGGGGCGTTCCGCGGGTGCGACGAGATACAAACCATCGTCTATCGCGGTAAGAAGGGCTCCTTCGCCGATTTCGGCGGGTCGTCGGGATACCAGGAATACTATACGGCGCGCTTCTATATGTCTGACCAAGACAAGGCCGACGGCAAGGTGGCCGCCGAGATTGCCATGAAGAAGGGCAGCTATCCGTTTTCGCTTTCGGAAACCGACAAGTATCCCGGCAGCGGGGTCGTGCCCGAAATAGACGAGGACCTGTTCGAGTGGTACTACGAGCCTGGCACGACCGATGCGGAGGACACGGCCATCGATTCCATGTACGTGGTGTGCCGCAGCCGATCGCTGGACATGCTTGCCGTGCCCGTGCAGGTGCTGGGCCCTGCGGGCGATGCCCGCGAAGTGGTGTGCGCATTCACCAAGCTGAAGGACGGCGACGAATACAACGGGCTTGCCATGGTCGGCACCGGGCGCGATGGCGTGCCTGCCGTGTCGGTTGCCGTGGACGGCACGCTGGTCGTCCCGCCCGTCGTGGCCGACCGCGATGGCGTGGAATACCAAGTGGTGCAGGTGGGGGCCTATGCGTTCGGTTCCAGCGACCCAGCCAGCGCGGCCGAGGTGGCGCGCGTTTCGCTGCCCGCCAGCGTGGCCGATATAGCGCAAGGCGCCTTCGAGAACTGCACGGCGCTGCAAGAAGTGCAGTTCGAAGGGCAATCCGCGCTGGCTTCCATCGGGGGTGCGGCCTTCGCGCGCTGCTCGGGCCTGGGCAGCATCCAGCTTCCCGAAGGGCTTGCGACCATCGGCGCCTCGGCATTTGCGGATTCGGGCCTGGTGCGCGTGCGCGTGCCGTGGTCCGTTTCGTCGCTGGGCAAGCGCGCGTTTTCCGGCTGCGCTTCGCTGCGGGAAGCGGTGCTGGGCGGCGCGATGTCGCTTTGCTTGCCCGCGCCTCAGGGCGCACCCGATGCATGGGCTGCGCTTGCGCAGGCGGGCGACCCGCAGGTGGCGGCCGCCGGCAGCGCCGGCAGCGCCGACGGCGCCGTCGGCGCGGCTTCCAACGCATCGGCGCTGGAAGTGCTGGACGACTATCTGTTCGCGCAGTGCCCGCTGCTTCAGCGCGTGGTGTTCGATGCGGACATGTCGAACGTTTTCGTGTCGGGAACGGCCTTCGAGGGCGATGCCGCCCTGGCCGCCGTGGTGTTCGGGGACAAGCGGCTTTCCGCCGACGCGCGTTTCGGCGACAGCTCGCCTGCGGTGTATCACGCTATCTCGTATTTCGCCGACGCGGATGCGCTGTCGGCGCTGGACCGATCGCACTATCTGGTGCTGCGGGACGGCGCGGTGCCCGCCCAGCGCGGCGCTGCGGATGTCTATGCCGGAGCGTATGCGAACCCGCCCGCGCACTGGGAATGGATATACGACGGCAGCTTCGATGCGGCCTTGCGCGATTCGATGCGCGCCTACGCACGCAAGATTCGCTATGCGCTGGACGTTTCGTCGGTCGATGGCGTCTTCGATGTTGCCTTCACGGTGGATGGCGTGGCAACCACCTGGGGCTGCTATGGCGATGTCGTGCAGGTTTCGGTGGCAACGCAGGGCATCGTGGAATTCCTGGGCATGCGCTTCACCGACACGGCAACCGGCGAAGTGTTGTTGGAAACCAGAAACGGCGTGGCGCGAGGGTCCTTCGCGATGCCCGAGCACGCCGTGCGCATGGAAGTGGATTGCTCGTTGCCGTTGCGCATCTACCACGAGCGCGTGCTGACCGGCCGCACCACGGCGGCAACGCTGGCCCTGGCCGACATGAAGAAGGCAGGCGAATCTCGCCCCGCGCTTACCTACAGCCGTTGGGGCGAAGGCGGCAGCGCCCTGCTGGACCGCACCGACTGCTACGTGCCGTTGGACCAGCTGTTGGCGGCGCGGGGAGTCCGGTTCGCTGCGGGCGATTCCATCGTGTTCATGAACGGCGACACGCTGCTCGGGTCGCTTTCCTACGACGAGCTGTACGGCCAGAAGCGCTTCGCCTATCCGGAACTGGCGCGTCTGGGCGATGGCGGCAGGGCCGAAGTCGTTCCCGTGGTGGCTGTGCGCAGCGACGCCCTGACATCCGACGACATTGCGCTCGGCGCACAGCAGCGCCCGTCGATGAAGCAGGCCTACAAGCTGCTGGTGGGGCAAACCGAGGCCGAGGCGCAAGGGCGGCTGTCTGCCAATGGGCTTCTGGTCGAGGGATTCACGTCCATAACCGTGGTGGAAGGGCCCGTCCCCATTGCGGACATGTCGTTTGCGGGCATCGGCTCTTCCTATATATATAACGGGTCGCCCATCGAGCCCAAGCCCACGGTGACCAACGCATCGTATGGCACGCTGAAGCGCGGCGTGGACTACGAGCTGTACTACGAAGGATCGAAGGCGGCGGGCACGGCCACGTGCACGGTTGCCGGCATCGGCAATTTCAAGGGCGAGAAGAAGATTTCCTATCGCATTCTGCGCACGCAGAGCGTAAGCGGCGCAAACGCCTATGAAACGGCTGCGCAGGCTGCGCTGCAGGCATATCCGAACGGCAGCAACGGCGTGGTGGTGGCGTCGGGCGCAGCATACTACGACGGGCTGGCCGCGGCTTCGCTTGCAGGCGCGTTGAACTATCCGCTGCTGTTCGTGAAGAAGAAATCGGTTCCCAGCATGACACGCGATGCAATTGCCGCGCTGAAGGGCAGCAAGGAGCGCTTCTACATCGTTATCGTCGGCAGCGACAAATCGGTGTCGCCGAAGGTGGAAAAGGCGCTGCGGACACTGGTGGGCGGCAAGAAGGCGTTCGTTTCGCGCATCGGCGGCGCCAACCGCTATCGCACGGCCTATCTGGCATGGAAGTACGGGCACAACTACGACCGGGGCAGCCGTTGGCGTTCGACCGCCATCGTCGTTTCGGGCAAGAGCGCCTATGGGGCCACGGCGGCATCGTCGTATGCGGCGTGGGCGCATGCGCCCGTGTTCGCTTGCAAGGGCAAGAAGATGGACGCGCTTTCGCTGAAGGCGCTGAAGACCGGAGGCTTCAGCCGCGTTGTGGTCGTGGGCAACAAGAAGGACGTGTCCGCCAAGGCGAAGCGCCAGATCGGAAAGGTTGTTGGCAGCAAGAAGGTGAAGCGCATCGGCGGCAAAAACCGCTATGCGATCAGCCTGAACATGGCTAAATGGGCCATGGGCCAGGGCATGGGCGTTTCGTCGGCCACGATTGTTCCGGGCACAAGCTTCATGGCCGGCATGGCAGGCGGCGTGCTTGCGGCGCGCGACGGTTCGGTGGTGCTGCTCGCATCCAAGAAGAACGGCGCGGCATTGGCTGCGCTTTCGCAGGGGGCCGGAAAGATGCACACGCTGCGTTTTGTGGGCAACAAGAAGCAGATTCCAACGGCCACGAGGAAGTTGGCATTGAAGAATGCGGGGTGGAAGGGTGCGTTCCCGCTGTACGCATCGTAGGGCAGCCGGGCCCGCACATGCCCGCCGGCCGAAGCATGCGGGTGGGCCAGCGGTGCTGCCGCAGCACCCGGGCTTGCGCGCACGAGTGTTCCGCAGGCGCAGGGCGCTTGCCGTTGCCCTGTGCGCGGTGCTGGCGGTTTGCGCCCTGTGCCTGCCCCTGGCTGCGCTTGCAACGGACCTGCGCTTCTTTGCGGATGTCGATGCTCTGGCAGGATCCCTTTCCGACGATAGCGGCACTCCGGCGCAGGGGCAATGGCCCGGGGACGATTCAGCTGGAGGCGATTTCGGCGGGGACGGCCCGATGGGAGGCGACCTGGCTGGGGGCGCCCCGGTGGGGGATGGTTCGGAGGGAAGCGACGCGGCGGGAAGCGGATTGGCAGTTGGCACGCAAAGCCTGGACGTGGGCGAGTGCTTCTACAGCGCCACGGACGAGGGCATGTGGATGGTCTATCGGGTTACCTCGGAAAACACCGTGGAAGTGGGGCATGGCAGCGCAGGCGAGTCGTCGGTGGTGAACGTGCCCCCAACCGTGGATGCCGATGGCCGCGAGCATGTGCAGCGTTTCCCCACGACGGACACGAACTACGACGGCGCTATAACGATACCCGAAACGGTGCGCTACGGCGGCACGACCTATACGGTTACTTCTATAAGCTCGGGCGCGTTCGGCGTGTACGGCAAGGACGGCGGGCTCGTGTACTACCATTTCTCGTCCATCGAGATTCCCGAAACGGTAACGTCCATCGGGTCGAGCGCGTTCAACGGGCATCTGGGCCTGGGGAAGGGCGTTTCGTTTGCCGGCACCCCCGCCGTTACAGAAATCGGCGCCTCGGCGTTTGCCGGATCCAACATCCGCAGCTTCCAGCTGCCGGAAACGGTAACGTCCATCGGGTCGAGCGCGTTTGCGCGGTCGATGCTGGGCACGTTCGAGTTTCCGGCCGAAAGCGAATTAAGCTATTTGCCCGACTATCTGTTCTACGACACGCGGCTATCCGAGCTGCAGGTTCCGCGCTACATATCCATCATCGGCAACTACGCGTTTTCCAAGACCTACATCCGCGATTTCGTTTTGCCGTTTACGGTGCGGTCGTTCGGCAACGGCCTGTTTTCGGGCAGCATGGCCCTGCGCTCCTTCGAATTCGAGGAGGGCACGCCCATAACCGAGCTGCCTGCCTATACGTTCGAGAAATGCGGGTCGTTCACCAGCTACGAGTTCCCGTGGTTCATACGCAGCGTGGAAGCGCATTGCTTCGACGGGGCCGGGCTTGCAGACGTTACCATTCCGAAAACGCTTACCTATTTGGGAGACTATGCCTTTGCCAACTGCAGCGGGCTTATGCGCTTCGCATGGGAAGACGGCCATCAGCTGCTGAACATAAACCCGGGACTGCTTGCCAACACGCGCAACCTGCGTGCCATCGTGCTGCCGGGCAACATCCGCTCGATCGGTGCGCATGCTTTCGAAGGGTCGGGGCTGGCGGGCGTGCGCATTCCCGCGAAGGTGAAGTCGCTCGGCGAATTCGCGTTCCAGCAGTGCCAGAACCTGGGCTACGTGCTGTTCGAAGGCGATGCGTCGAAGCTGTCGTCTTCGCCTTCCACCTTCTATCTTTCGCCGAACGTGTATGCCTGCGTGTACTACGGCAAGCGCAGCAAGAACGTGGTGTTTCGCAGCGCGATGAACGTTACCACGTATTGCGCGGTCACGTATTACCGCCTGCGCGGCGATGTGGGCTCGGACCGCGTGTTCGGGCGCTATTGCGTGCCGCTTGGGCAGGTGCCGTCCGCCTTGGAGTCTACCTCGGCGTTCGAAGGGCTGTTGTACAATGCGCCCACAGGCACGAACTGGGTGTGCGAACAGGGGTTTTCGCTGGATAGCGAAATGGCCGAATCGTTCTATGCGTATGCCCAGCCTATCGTGTCGGACCTGAAGGCCGGCAACACCTTCGTGGCCGAAACCATCGAGAAAGTTCCCGTAACCTACACCGTGGTGAAGCCCGCAACCGCCACGAGCCCCGGCACGGCCATGGTGGGCGAAGCGCTGGGCAACTTGCGCAATTCGGCCGTAGACGCCAAGACCACTGGTGCGATAACGCTTTCGTCGCAGGTTACCGGCCCCGATGCAAATGCGTATAACGTAACCTCTATCGCGCCCTATGCCTTTGCGAACTGCAACAAGTTCGTAACGCTTACCATTCCAGCGGGCATCACGACTATCGGCAGCCATGCGTTTTATCGTTGCACGACGCTTCGAAACGTGTTCTTCGACAGCGACGCCAACAAGATTAAAGACGACGACCTGTTTGCGGGTTGCACGAACATCCGGCTGGTGGTGTTCGGCGGCAAGAAGGCCAACGTGTCGTTCGGGTCGTCGTCGCCGGCCGTGTACTACACTGTGTTCTTCTACGACACCGAACACGACTACCGCATCGGGCATGTGGACGAGCGCCTGGTGGTGCGCGAGCGCGCCAAGATTGGCAGCTTGAAGGATTCGCAGGTGCGCTCGGGCGCGGTGCCGGAGCTGAAGGTGGGCTACGAATGGCGCTACGAAGACGGCTTCGGGCCGGACATTCCGCTGGAGGACTCGTGCTGGGTGTATCAGGAGGGCATGGGGTTCCAATACCAGATACGCGTGCTCGTGGGCAATGCGGCCTATACGCCATGCTGGTTCAAGATAACGCGCGCGGCCAGCGGCGGAAGGCCGGGCGAGGTGCAGGTGGGCCTGGGCAAGGACGGCATTACGGCCGTTCACACGGGCCTGACGGGCATCCCGATTATTCCCGAGCAGGTAACCGATGCCGACGGGAACGCATATAACGTAACCAGCATCGGCGATTTCGCCTTCGGGTCGGCCAACTATTTCGACGCCTGCGTGCAGATAATCTCGGTGCAGATGCCCTTCAGCATACAATCCATTGGCGAATCGGCCTATCGCAACTGCATAGGCCTTACCAACCTGGTGCTGCCGAGCGGTCTAGAGCGCATGGGCACCTGGGCCTTCGCGGGCTGCATCGGCATGTCCTCGTGCGATTTGTCGCGCGCCTCGCGCCTGGGCGCCATTGCCGCGCACGCCTTCGACGGCGACTATCGGCTTGGCGGGGCCGTCGTGCCCGCGGGCGTTACGTCCATCGAAAACGATGCCTTCGCAAACTGCTACATCAAGCTCCAGGAAGGCGGCGGGGAGCAGGTCTACGGCATGCGGAGCGCCGACTTGTCCCAGGCCCCGAACCTTCAAACCATCGGCGCGCGCGCGTTCTACAACAACCGTTTGATGAACGTGCGGCAGCTAACGTTGCCCGAAGGCTTCCGCGACATCGGCGCCAACGCCTTCTATTTCACGGGCGTGCAGAATCTTACGCTTCCGGCCAGCATCGAATCCATCGGCGAGAGCGCGTTTCGCTATTCCAACTTGCAGACAATCACCTTCAACGGCGATGCGCGCAATGTGGAAATCGGCTCGCAGGCCTTCAATTTGTATTACAACTACGAGCAGCCGGGGTCGCTGACGAAGGTAACCTTCATGGACAAGCGACGCGAGGGATTCGAAAGCTATGTGAACACCGGAGTGTACGAGGATCGGCTGAACAACAACTACCGGCGCACCTACAACTTCTATTACAACATTCGGATGTACCGCAACCGGTCGGCCTTCAATGCCGGCAGAAGCTACAGCAATCTTGTGCTGAAGGAAGATTCCATTCCCGCGCAGCAGGGCAGGCTTTCGCTGAAGCGCGGGCAGGCGTGGGATGTGGAAGAGGGCTTCGCGCTGGCCCGGCGCATCCAGAACTCGTTCTACGTCGTGATGACGCAAGACATCGCCTTTGCAAAGGTTACGGGCGTCCAGGAATCCTACGATTACACGGGCTTTTCCATCAAGCCGGTTCCCGTGCTTACGATGCCCGGCGGGGTGGTGCTCGTGCAGGGGCGCGACTACGTCTTCGACCCGGCGTTTTCCGGCGCCGACGTGGGGTATACCAACAACCGCCGCATGGGCACGGCGGGCATTCACCTGAAGGGCATTGGCGACTACGGCGGCACGAAGAGCGTTACGTTCACGATATTGCCGTTCTACGACGGCGACGAGGCGATAAAAGACGTGAGGCTGAGCGACGAGGGGCCGTTCACCTATAACGGCCAGCCGCACGAGCCGGGCGTGGTCGTAACGGCCGAAGTGAAGGGCAACGAACGCGAGCTTGTCCGCGACGTGGAATTCGTCGTGCAGTACAGCGACAACGTGAACGCGGGCACGGGCACGGCGCAGGTTCGCGGCGCCGGCGTGTTCGCGGGCGGCAACGGAGACGGGCGCGTTTTGTCCTTCGCAATAGACCCGCTGGACATCCGCGAGTGCGATTTCCGCACGGTAAGCGTGAAGGCCAACGCGCTGGGCGTGGTGCAGGAATCGTCGTTCGAGATCTATGCGCCCTGGGGCGACCTGCTGGTGGAGGGCCGCGATTACGAGACGTGGATATCGCCCGTGATGCTGGGAGGACGCGGCACGGTGATGATTTCCGGCATCGGCAACTACACGGGCAGCTGGTCGGGAACGTTCGGGCCGCGCGGCGGGGGCGACGAGGGCGACCCGGGCAACGGCCCCGGCAACGGCGACGGCCCGGGAGATGGGCCGGGAAACGGCGACGGCGATGGCAACGGCGGCCGCGGCGACGGAAACGGCCGCGGCGATGGAAGCGGCAACGGCCGCGGCACCCAGGCGGGCACGGGCAATGCCACTGCGAACGGCAGGGGAGCATCCCCCACGACCGGCATCTCGAATTCCACGGCGCAGGTAAGCACGGCGCCGATGTTCGGCGGCGCGCGCCAGCAGGTCGTGGCGGGCGAGGCGGGCAGCGAGGCCGGCGGCTCGTCGGAGGCATCGGGCGGCGGATATCGTTTGTACGAGCTTTCCAGCACAGAGCCCGACATCGTGCTCGTGGAAGGCATACCGACGGCTCCGTGGTGGCTGATTCTGCTCGTGGCGCTTCTGAGCGTGCTGGTCGGCGTTGCGCGACGCAGCGCCGAGAACGCCCAGCAGCATGGCCCGGTGCGCAGTGCCTATCCCATTCGCAGGACCTGATGGGGCGGGCGCGGTGGATGCGGTGAAATGCCCTGTGGTTCCGGGTGGGCGATAGGGCAGACGTTCGAGGAAAGGATGGAAGGTTTGTTCGAGACTCTGGCAGCGGCAATGCATGCCGTATCGCAGGCGCTGATGATTCCCGTTATCGTCGTGCTGCTTGGCTTGGTGGTCTACACGCTTTACCAGATCGGGACCATTATCGTGGAAGCAGTGTCGGAACGGCGGCAGTTCGACCCGTCGGTAACCGAGCTTATCAATCGGCTGGAAAAGCGCAACGCGCCCAAGATTGCCGGCGAGATATCCTCGTCGTCCATGCTGCGGCGCCAGCGCGAAGCGCTGCTGGAAGTGTGGGAGAACCGCGCGCTGCCCGAGGATGCGGTGTATGCGATAGCCAAGCGGCGCATCGGCCTGGAACGTGGGCGCTACGATGCCGCAATCGGGCGCACGGACAGCGTTTCGCGCATCGCGCCGATGATCGGCCTGATGGGCACGCTCATCCCGCT
>DMNP01000163.1 GCA_003452695.1 Eggerthellaceae bacterium | reverse complement strand
ATGGTGGGTGCAGGCTCGCGCTGCTGCGTGGCCGCTGCGGCGCTGGCGCTTGCCGCCGAAGCGGACGCCGAGCTTGCCGATGCCGACGCCGAAGATGCCGACGCGCTTTCCGAGCTGGTGGAAGCAGATGTCGAAGATTCGGTCGCCTCGATGCTCTCCGAGCTAGTGGTAGTGGTGGTGTTGGCGTTGCTCTCCGACCCCGATGTGGCTTGGCCCATGCACGAGAATGCTAGGATGGCGATAAGCCCGGCCGCCAAGACCAGGCCAACGATAATTGCAGCCAAGCGCCTGCCATTGCCCGAGGGGCCCGGATCGAAATCGCGTGAATGCTGGCCGATGACCGTATCGCCGCTGTCCCTGGTCGCCTTTCGCGCCGAAGGACGTTGGGTCGAAGCGCGATACCCAGACGGCTCGGTCTGCGGCATTGCGTTCGTCGCCTCCTGGTCGGATGCGCGTCCCAGGTGCTCCCGCTCGAGGGGGCTGCCGTCCATCGAGACCTGCATGGTCCCGCACCTAATGCAGAATATCGCGCCGTCTTTCAGTTCGTGGCCACATTCGATGCACTTCAAGGCATACCTCCTCGCTACGCTTTCTTCGAAGTATAGCGGCTCTTAGGCCGACAGGTCCAATCAACATGCAGATTATACAGCCTAATGAACAGGCACGATTGCCAAACAAACGTCTCTTGCGACCGTTTCACCACCCCATATAGATGCGCCTTCAATCGTCAGCCACAAGATAAGGGTGAATGAACGCGAATGTCCCTGTTTGCAAGGGCTTGCGGCATGGAAGGAACGACTTCTTCAAATGAGTGGCGTGCATTCCCCGCGTCGTCGCCCTTGATGGGCTGTAACGCGTTTCTACAGCAGGGCGCTCAGGTCGATGTTCATGTCCACGGCGGTCTGTATGCCCGCAATGCTCCCGCCATTGGAATACTGCCACATGGCAATGTCAATCTGGGCGGATGGCTGCAGGGGCCCGTATTCGGCCCACCAGAGCTGGTATCGGTCTATCAGTTCGCGGTCATAACGGGCCAGGTCGTACATGTTGCCGTAAACGAACGTGCGATACCCGGCCGCCTCTATGCGTTCGCAGAACGCTTCGGCGATGGCGGTCAGCTCGGACATGCTCAGCTTGTCCGTGCGGGAAGGGACGCCGTTCACGGTAATCGTTTCCGAGTCGAAGGCAATGGGGTATGCAAGCTGGGCCCCGTTCAGCTTGTTCAAAACGAAGTCGGCCTCTTCCACCGCCTCTTCCACCGTGCATGCTTGCGAAAAGAAGTACACGCCGCAGTCTATGCCCGCTGCTTGCGCCCCCTCGAAATTGGCGTCGAAGTGGTCGTCCAAATACAGCTCGCCTTCGGTTGCGCCGCGATATCCCAGGCGTATCATGGCGAAATCGATGCCGTCGGCAGCAACCTGGGGCCAATCTATGCTGTGCTGGCTTTCCGACACATCGATGCCCAAACGCGATTTCACCTGGCCATCCACCACGTACTCAACGCGCCCGGCATCATGGCGAAGGCGCGTCCAGTCGAAGGGGCTTTCGGAAGTGGGATGCTCCACGGCTTCCACTGCGCTGTTTGCGGGCGCGGCGCCCATGCGCAGGAAGGCAATCATGAGAATGGTTATGGCCGCCACGCCCACGACCGACAGGACATAGACGCTGTTGCGTTTCAGGAATTCAACGAGCGAAAGCTTTTGCGTGCCGGCTTCGCTAGATGTCGAATTCGCATGACGTCCATGCCGGCCGCCGCTGCGCGTCGAAGCTGTTGCTCGCCCGGGGCCTTCGTGCATGTCCGCCAGATGTTTCGAATCGCGCCCCGTGGCCACCTGGGCGTTTTCCGGCCTGCGCCGCTGTTTCCTGCGGTCGCCTGCCGATTCGCCCCTGTGCCGGCGCTCGCGCCTGCCGCCATAATCCCCGCGTTCCCCGCCTGCGCCTTCCCGAATCTCGGCGAATTCGCCCGTTGGCGCATCGCCGGAGCGTCGGGCTGCATTGCGTGCGCCTATCAGGGCATTTGCCCGTTGTGCTGCCTGCCGTGCATCGCTGTTGCTGTTGTTGTGCGGCCGTTCAGTCATGCTGTCTGGATTACCTGTCTATCTGCGCTTAACGCATCGACTCAGTGTCTGTTCTACACTATATAATACCCGAGGAGCAGGACGGCTTGCTGTGGCCTTCGCTTGGGTAGCGTGCAATTCAGCGCGCAACCCAGCGTTCAGGCGTTGGCGCTGGCCGTATTCGAAAGATTGTTTGCAAGGAGAGCCCATGCGCACGCGCGAAGACCTGACATTGCTCGGTGCGAAAGCCGAGATACCCACCGATTACGACCCAGGAGTGCTCGAGGCATTCGACAACGCGCATCCCGATCGCGACTATGTGGTCACCTTGCGCTGCCCGGAGTTCACCACGCTCTGCCCGATTACAGGCCAGCCCGATTTCGCGACGATGGTCATAAACTACATTCCCGACAAGCGCATGGTCGAAAGCAAGTCGCTGAAACTGTATCTGTTCAGTTTCCGCAACCACGG